>CAZWUP010000016.1:18977-21125 GCA_964637045.1 uncultured Porticoccaceae bacterium
GATCGACGGCCGCGGCGTGCCCAGGGTCGGGCCGCAGAGCGCAGGCTCGGAGCCCGGACCCGTGTGCTATGGGCGCGGCGGCGAAGAGCCCGCCGTGACCGACGCCAACCTGATCCTGGGCTATCTGAACGGCGGCTATTTCGCCGGCGGCACCCTGCCCATCGGCGACAGGAGCCCGCCGGAAGTCATCAGCCGCCTGTTCGGCGCCAGCAAGGGCAGCTTCAAGAAGGCCATCGGCGCCCTCTTCAAACAGGGTCAGATAGTGATTCACAAGGACCGTATCGAGCGCACCTGAGGGCCGCGCCGGCGGGCGCCCAGCTATTAACCCTGCATGTTTTATTGTCGGGTTAATGGGCGGCGCACGGACGCGCCGCCACTGGCTGGAGGCCAGTGTAAGTCCAGAAAATGCAAGAAAATTCGCAAATTTTCGCCGGCATTTTCTGGGCTTGCATCCAAATAGATAGGGATATCTATTTGGATGCCTGGTTAATAGATGCCACCCACGGGTATCACCAGACTGCCGACGAGGGAGTTGGTGCCCGGGTTGCGGTCGCCAAACCCACCATTGGAGAGGTGGTAGACCCCGATACCCAACCGCCAGTTGCGGTGAACCGGGTGGCTCAGCTCCAGGCCACTGCGAAACTCCAGCTCCGAACCGAGATCGATGCCCCGGCCCTCGTCATAGGAGGTGATGTCGAAACCCGGGGTCAGGACCCAGCGACCGGAAAGGGGGAAGTCCCGGCGCAGGCCGACGAAATAATAGCGGGCATCGTTCTCCGCCACCACCGCCCCCAGGGCGGGGCGCAGACGCCACGGGCCGAGGGGGGAGAAGCGGTATTCGCCACCGTAGCGCCAGCTGTTGCTGGCGCGATTGAGCAGGCCGACAACCCCGGCATTGAGCTGGACCTGGGGGCGCTCCGCGGCAAGCTCGCCACCCTGCGGGGAGGCGAGGGGCACCAACCCGGCAATCAGCAGGGCAAGGAGGGCGCGACCTGAGCGCGCAAGGCCGAGACAGCGAACGCCGGTCACTGGGCTCCCATCCGGTTACGGGTTTGTCTGTCAGTTATTTATAGCACCGGGGACGCAGATAACTCGTCTTCCGTCACGGAATTTCTTGTCAGGGCCGCAATTGAACCCCTGTAGCCACGGGTTCGAGGACCTTTTTCGCCGCCGCTGACTGCACGGCCCGGAGCTCGACCCCGCCTCCCGCCCGCCACCGTGAAGACTAGGGAGTGACGGCAATGGTCCGCCCACCGAAGGTCACGGTTTGGCCGGCCACGATCTTGCACCGCTTGCGCAACTCCAGCTGGCCGTCCACCAGCACCTGGCCGCCAGCCACCGCCTGTTTGGCGCTGGCGCCGCTGTCGGCAAGACCCTCGATTTTCAGCAGATTGTTGAGGGCGATAAAAGGCCTGCCCTCCAGGGAAAACGTGCTCATGGTTTCTCTCTCACTGTGTCGGGGGTAGGTGTCTATATTTGGGGCCTCATCCGAATGGCACTTGGTTAAGGACTGTATGGTGCTTTGTCGCCCGGCCGATGGGTTTAAGTAAGTGCCATTCGGGCCTCACCCCTCCATCGCCGCCAGGGCATCGGCCACCTTTTTCACTGCCACCACGTCCATGCCTTTGATGGGCTGCCGGGGAGCGTTGGCGGCGGGCACGATGGCGCGACGGAAGCCGTGCTTGGCCGCTTCCCGCAGGCGCTCCTGGCCATTGGCCACGGGGCGGATTTCCCCGGCCAGGCCCACTTCGCCGAAGATCACCCAGTCCCTGGGGATGGGCCGGTTGCGGAAGCTGGAAATCACCGCCAGCAGCAGGGCCAGGTCGGCGCTGGTTTCCACCACCTTGACCCCCCCCACCACGTTCACGAACACGTCCTGGTCCCCCACCATGATGCCACCGTGGCGATGGAGGACGGCGAGCAGCATGGCCAGGCGGTTGTGGTCGAGGCCCACGGTGACCCGCCGGGGATTGCCCAGGTGGCTGTCGTCCACCAGGGCCTGAATCTCCACCAGCAGGGGCCGGGTGCCCTCCCAGATCACCATCACCGCACTCCCGGAGGCGACGTCGTCCCCCCGCTGGAGAAAAATGGCCGAGGGGTTGGCCACCTCCCGCAGGCCCTTCTCGGTCATGGCGAACACCCCCAGCT
>CAZWUP010000017.1:0-20712 GCA_964637045.1 uncultured Porticoccaceae bacterium
TCTCACCGCGTTCAACATGATCGATGGCATGGATGGCCTGGCGGGGGGCATCAGCCTGGCGGTGATCGCCATCCTGCTCCTCGTCACTGATATTTCCCCGGGGCTGGACACTTTGGGCCCGTTGCTGGTGGGCGCCCTGCTCGCCTACCTGATCTGTAATCTCAAATTGCTGCCCTGGCTGCCGAAGATTTTCCTGGGGGATGCCGGCAGTAAACTTATCGGCCTGGCGCTGGTGTGGTTTCTCATCGCCAGCGCCCGCAGCGGCAGCCAGGGCCAGGGGGGCATTGCCCCGGCCACAGCTCTGTTTTTGGTGGGCTTGCCGCTGTTTGACATGGTGGCCACCACCATCCGCCGCGGCCGTCGCGGGGTGTCCCCCTTCGCCCCGGATCGCACCCATATCCACCATTTGCTGTTGGCTGCGGGATACAGCAGGAGCACTGTCATGGGGATGGTGCTCGGTTGCGCCCTGGCGCTCAATTTGACCGGTGTGGCCCTCAGTCTTGCCGAGGTCGCCGAGGTCCGGCAGTTTGCGGCCTTTTTTGCCCTCTACCTGCTCTATTCACAGCTCACCGGCAAAGTGCTGGACCGGATTGATCGGGCCCGCCAGCACCCCGTCACGGCAGGACGCAGCTGAGCAGCGAGCGGCGGATTATCCCGCCAAAGGCTCACAAAGCCGGCGCGCTGTGGCATTATCCGCCACGGATGAAGCAATACTATCCAGGGACCATTCATGCCTGTCCATCAGCGGGCACACGCACCGGGAAGCTGCTCATGATTTTTGATCTCGTCAACAATGTGGCCCTGCTGTTGGCAGCGTGCTGGATACAATCTTTGATCAGCTATCGCTGGCAGAAGGATTCACTGCGGGCCCAGGTGGCGTCCGGCATGCTGTTCGCCTTTGCCACCGTCACCGTGATGATGATGGCAATCCTGCTCCAGCCGGGCCTCTGGCTGTGGGTGGACTCCAGCATGGTGGTCATCAGCGTATCCGCCCTCCTCTACGGCCCGGTGGCCGGGGGTATCGCCTTGGTGGCGGGCATCCTCTATCGCCTGTGGATGGGTGGCGTGGGGGCCACGGCCGGTGCCGTCGGCCTGGTGATCGCCCTGGTGGGTGGCCTGGGCTACCGACTATTGATTCGGCGCGGATCGGTAGGCCTGGGGGTGGTGC
The DNA here is from genome assembly GCA_964637045.1 of uncultured Porticoccaceae bacterium. Lineage (GTDB taxonomy): Bacteria > Pseudomonadota > Gammaproteobacteria > Pseudomonadales > Porticoccaceae > CAYXXZ01. The sequence goes on from CAZWUP010000017.1 coordinate 1,169, forward strand.
AACTGGTGGTGTTCGGCCTGCTGGTCAATGGCCTGGGCGCCCTCTTGCTCAACTACCTCTTTATCCTCAGCGACCAGGGCGCCCCTGCTGGGTATGCCGTCGGCGTGCTCCTTATCATGCCGGCGGCCACGGTGCTGCTGGGCCTGCAGCTGCAGTATATCGAGCGCAAAAAGGAGCTGGAGCGGCAGATCCAGGCCAATGAGCAGCGCCTGCGTTCCATCACCCAGTCGATTCCCGACCAGCTGATGGTTGCCGACACCAGTGGACAGTTGCTGGACATTATCACCCCTGCCGAGCTCGCCGCCCGCAAGGGGGAGTTGGTGGGCAAAAACCTCCACCAGCTGGACCCCGAGGCCTGGCGCGCCCACCACCAGTTGTTGATTGCCAAGGCACAGGAGAGCGCAGACGGCAGTTCCGACATTTATTCATCCAATCAGCGCTTTTTGCTGGACAGCGAATCCGATACCCAGGTTCACTACTTTGAATCCAACGCAAAAAAAATGATTGGCAGTGGCGACGAGGGGCGGATCCTGATCCTCACCCGAGACATCACCGAGCGCAAACAGGCGGAGGAGCGGATCCGTTTCCTCGCCCACTACGACCCGATGACGGAGCTGCCCAACCGCCACCTGGCCCGGGAAACCCTCGACAAGGCCATCGCCCGGGCGGCTGTCAGCGGTGGAGCCCTGGCCCTGGTGATGCTGCACCTGGACGATCTTTTTATTGTCAATCAGAGCCTCGGCAGCGGCGCGGGAGACCACCTGGTGCGGGAAATCGCCAAGCGCCTTGAGCAGCACAAGGGGCACGACAACTTCCTGGCCCGCTACTCCGGGGCCGACTTCCTGCTGGTGGTGGAGGGGGTGGTCGCAGCGGACTCAGTGCTGGATTTCTGCCACACCCTGCTCGCCAATATCGCGGCCGGGGTGCGCTATGAAACCCATGATCTCAAGATTCGCGCCTCCCTTGGGGCTGCCCTGTTTCCCGACCACGGCACAGACGCCAACCTCCTCATCCGCCGCGCCACCATCGCCAACCACCACGCCACCGAGAGCCTGGAAAACAAATGCCAGCTCTACCATGACCAGATGGACAGCGAGCTCACCGACTATATCGAACTGCGGGACAGGCTTTCCCGCGGGCTGCAGGAGGACGAATTCGAGCTGTACTACCAGCCCTACTTTGCCCTGGACAGCGGCCAGCTTCGCGGCGTAGAGGCCTTCCTGCGCTGGAATGTTCCGGAGTTGGGCATCAAGAGCCCGGCCTATTTCCTGGAGACCGCGGAAAAAAGTGGACTGATCATTGCCATCGGCGATTGGGTTCTGCAGCGGGTGGCCCGCCAGGCCAGAGAATGGCAGAGCGCCGGGCTGGATTTTGGCACCCTGGCGATCAACATTTCCTCGGCCCAACTGTCCCAGGGCAAGCTGGCGGCGAAGATCCGCGACATTGCCCGGGAGCTGGATCTGGACCCCCGCATGCTCACCCTGGAAATTACCGAGTCCTCCATCAACAGGGACATGGGGCAGACCGTCGCCATGGCGGGAGAGCTGAAGGCCATGGGGGTGGGCCTCTCCATCGATGACTTCGGCACCGGATTTTCCAATATTCAGTACCTGGGCCAGCTGGCGGTGGACAAGTTGAAGATTGACGGCGTCTTCACCAGGGCCATTGCCGAGGACGACGCCAAGCGGGATATCGTCAAGGCCATTATCCAGATCGCCAGGTCCCTGGGCATGGCCACCATTGCCGAGGGGGTGGAGGACGAAGCCACCAGAGCCCTGCTGCTGGCAATGGGTTGCAGCGAAGCCCAGGGCTACCTCTACACCAGGCCCCTGCCTGCGGAGGAGCTGCGGGTCTTCCTCCAGCAGCGGGGACACTTCCAGCGTTAGAGGAGCTATGCAGCTGGTGGCGGCTAAACGGCATCACTCAATGCTTGATATCCCGCTTCACGTGATACTCGATCTCGTGGGTGAGGGTGATGTCCCCCAGCTTCTTGTCGTAGGTGGTGACAAACACCGTGACCTTGTCCGGCCACTCCCGGGTGTAGGTGCAGCCAAAGGCCTTGGGGTTGTTGCACGCCATCCACACATCGGGAAAAGAGCGCAGATAGATCAGTTCCATCCGCGGGTCCGCCACCACTTCCCCCATGGGCCTGCCGTAAAACTGGCGGGCGTACTCCGCCTCGCGGCCGCCAAAGCTTGAGTGAGCCGGCAGTCTGGGCACTTCGGTGCGGCAGGTGCCCTTGTTCTTGGGGTTGCCCTCGGCGTCAAAATAGCAGTACTCCCGCACGAAAATACTGGCGCGGCCAAAGTAGTTGATAAAAACTTCCAGGGCCTGCTGCTCTTGGGGCGTTATGGTGCCGTCGCCCTCAAGGTTTAATGCCTGGCCCGCGGCGGGCAGTGCCAGCAACAGGGCCAGACGCAGCAGGCGGGCAGGCCTGGCCATGGTCACCGCCACTCCAGGGATGCACCCGCCAGCTGGCCAAACTTCGCGGCGGCCATCTTAGCCCATGCCTCCATACAGCGGCGGCAAAGAGCTTGCACAATGGAACATAATTAGACTCCCGCCGCGAGTTTCAGCCCCCGGAGCCGATAACCCCGGAATCGTTGTCACCCTGGTATGAGCTCTCCGTCGCCTAGCGAAAGCGCTCGTCGTCCATTTCCAGGTCGCCGCTGGCAAGACCTGGTGCCACCTTGGCCAGCCGGATGCGGGTTTGCAGATTGCCCCTGGAGTCGACATTGCGCAAGGCCTCGTCCTTGGAAATTTTTTGCGCCATAAAGGCGTCGAAAACCGACTGTTCGAAGGTGATCATGCCGCTGTCGGCACTTTGCGCCATGGTGTCGCGGACGGATTCGAAATCCCCTTTCTGGATCAGATCCACGATAAACGGGGACGGCAGCATCAACTCGCAGGCCGGCAGGCGCTTGCCGTCGACACCCTTCATCAAGCGCTGGGAAAAGATGCCCCGCACATTCATTGCCAGATCGTCCAGCACCTGCTTGCGGGCGGTGTCGGGAAAGAAGTTCACAATCCGCTCCAGGGCCTGGTAGGCGTTGTTGGCGTGCAGGGTGGACATGCACAGATGGCCGGTATCGGCATAGGCGATGGCGTGCTTCATGGTGTCCGCGTCGCGGATCTCGCCGATCATGATGACATCGGGCGCCTCCCTCAGGGCATTCTTCAGGGCGTTGCTATAACTCAGGGTATCGAGGCCAATTTCCCGCTGACTGACGATGGCCTTGTCGTGGCTATGGAGGTATTCGATGGGATCTTCGATGGTGAGGATATGCCCGGTTTTCTGGGCGGCACGGTGCTGGATCATGGCGGCCAGGGTGGTGGATTTGCCGGAACCGGTGGAACCCACCACCAGGATCAGCCCCCGGGGTTCGAGCACCAGGTCTTTCAGCTTCTGGGGCAGACCCAGGTCTTCGATGCTGGGGATGTTCGACTTGAGGTACCTGACCACCACACTGACCTGGCCCCGCTGATAGTAGACATTGACGCGAAAGCGCCCCAGCCCGGTGACAGAGACGGCGAAGTTGCTCTCCAGGTCGGACTCCAGATCGCGTTTCTGCTTGTCGCTCATCACGCCGTAAACCAGGGTCTTGATGGCCTCCGGCGTCATCATGGTGTTGGCCACCGGACGGGTGATGCCGTCGATCTTGATCTGCACCGGGGCCCCGGGCACAAAGTAGAGGTCGGAAGCATCCTTCTTGGCCATGGCCCCCAGGTAATCCACCAAGTCACTCATTTCGAAACTCCTCTCTACTGCACCGAGCTGCCGCCCCTCCGCACCCGGTGTTGGCAGCGGGCGCAGCTCTATTTTTCAAGCATCGATGACGCAATCTGCCGTCGGACGACGGCCGAAAATGAGTATATGACATTGATTGCGCAATTGTTACCATAGCAGTCACAGCCGCAGGGTACAGACAACGACTCGTGATCGAGCAAACCGTTACCAACGCCGAGGAGCTGAGCAACCTCCAGCTCTCCACGCCCCCCATGACCGAGAGTCAGCTGGGGGCGCAGTTTTTGAAAGCCGGGCTTATCGATCGCGAGCAGCTCAAGCAGATCATTGTCGAGAGTCACCGCAAAAAGAAATCCTTCCTCGACACCATGGTGGATCTGGGTCTGGTGGCCCACGAGAACAGCACCGAGGTGCTCTCCTCCCGCCTCGGCATTCCATTGGTACACGTCGCCGGCATGACCATCTCCGGCAATGTGGTCCACGCCCTTCCCACCCAGGTGATCGAGGCCTACAAGGCTTTCCCCATTGGTCTGGTGAACAACAGACTCTATGTGGCCATGCCCAACCCCTGCGATATCGATGCCGTCCACGCCATCAGCTTTGCCAGCAATCACCTGATCGAGGTGGTGATGGCGCCGCTGGCGGAGATCAATTCCCTGATGGAACGCTATCTCTTCACCTCGGAGGAGGACGACATCCTCTCGGAGTTCAACGACAACCTGGTGGAAAAAAAGACCATCAGTGACTCGGTGCAAATTCTCGAGGAGAAGGCGCTCCAGCAACCGGTGGTGAAATTCGTCGACTCACTGTTGCACAAGGCGGTGATTCAGGGGGTTTCCGACATCAATATCCGCCCCACCGACGACGGTGCCGACGTCTACTACCGTCTGGACGGCAAAATGCAGCTGCAGCGCAGCCTGACCCAGGCCCAGGCCGCCCCCATCACCACCCGCATCAAGATCATCTCCGGCATGAATATCGCCGAGCGGCGGCTGCCCCAGGACGGCGCCACTGCCTTCGACTACAACAAAAAACGCATCGATTTTCGGGTGTCGTGCATTCCCATGGTCAACGGCGAGTCCATCGTGATTCGGGTGCTGGACAGCTCCAAGGGACTGGTGAACCTGGACGCCCTCGGGCTGCCGGTTGCCGAAATCCAGCGCATGCGCAAACTCCTTGCCCACAGCTACGGTATCTTCCTGGTGACCGGACCCACGGGTTCCGGCAAGTCCACCACCCTCTACGCGGTGGTTCAGGAACGCTTGAAAAATGACCCCCATATCATCACCGTGGAAGATCCCGTGGAGTACCGCCTCGAAGGGGTGGAGCAGATCCAGATCAAAACCAAGATTGGCTACTCCTTTGCCGAGGCCCTCAGGCATATTCTCCGCCACGATCCCGACGAAATCCTGATCGGCGAAATGCGCGATCACGAGACCGCCGAAATTGCCATCAAGGCCGCCCTCACCGGCCACTTCGTGATGAGCACCCTGCACACCAACGACGCCGCCAGCAGCGTCACCCGGCTGGTGGACATGGGCATCGAACCCTACCTGATCAACTCCGCCCTGGTTGGGGTGCTCGCCCAGCGCCTGATTCGCAGGATCTGCGAGAAATGCAAGCAGGCAGACCCGGACGAGCTTCACTTGAAGGCCTATTTCGAGCTTCCCGCCGACTTCCCGGCAATGACCGGCAGGGGTTGTGAACACTGCCACCACACCGGTTACAAGGGGCGAATGATGGTGGGCGAACTATTGGAAATGAGTCCGGCCCTGAAGGCCCTGGTCACCGCCAGCGCCGATGCCGACGCCCTCAAGGACCAGGCCGCCAGCGAGGGTATGGTGTCCCTCACCGACAATGCCATCCAACTCGCCCGGGAGGGCCGGACCACGCTTCAGGAGGTCTTCCGCATCAAGGCGGAATAACACCCTCCACCAGATCGCGGGCGCAGTCCACGTCCAGGGCCGCGGCGGGCATCGCCACAGTGACCAGCCTGTTGCCGGCGCCAAGCAGCAGCGGCTTGGCGCCCTTGTCCCCCGTCAGTGCCAGCAGGTCTGCAAAACAAGTGGCGGGAAATATCGCGGGAATACCCGGGCTGCCCATGTAGTGGGCGGCAACAATGGCCTCTGGTGCGGCGCGCCAGGCGGCGATCAGCCGGGCGAGATCATCGCCGCTGACCCTCACCTGGTCGGCCGCCAGCAGCAGCAGTCCCCGGCATTGGGGCCCGGCCGCGTCCACCGCGACGCGGATGGACGCGGCCATGCCTTCCCGCCAGGCAGCATTGATACAGACAGCAACCCCGGCAAAATCAAGTTGCGCGCGAATTCGGGTCCGATGGGCGCCCAACACCACCAGGGTTCGCGCCCCGGGGATTTGGCGACACACATCCACGCTGTGCTGAAGCAGCGGCTTGCCCAGCACGGGTGCCAGCTGCTTGATGCCGTCAAAGCGCCGGCCCTCCCCCGCCGCGAGGATGGCGACCACCAGCCCCTGATGCGCCAAGGTCACACCAGGCCCTGACGGGCCAGCTGTTGGTGGCACTGGGCGATCACGGAAACCGCAATGGATTCCGGCAGATCACCGCCGATATCCAGGCCCATGGGGCCGTGGACCGAGGCGGCGAAGTCGGAGTCCGCGGGGATGCCCGCCAGGGCCAGCACCTCGGCTTTTCGGTCTCCGGGACCCAGCAGGCCGATATACTTGGTTCTGCTGCCCCGGTCCCGCACCAGCCGCAACCAGGCGGCGTCCATGGCCAGGTTGTGACTCATCAAGATCACCCCGTCGGCATCCAGGGGTGGCCCCAGGTCCGCCGCCTGGCTGCGCACCAGTGCCTCGGCAGCGGGAAAATCGTGGCGGCGACCATAGGCGGTGCGATGGTCCGCCACAGTGACTCGCCAGCCCAGCATGGCGGCAATGCGGACCACCGGCTGGGCATCCACACCGCCGCCGATCACCCACAGCCTGGGGGGCGGTTTGGCGGTGGTCACCGCCCAGCTTTTGGCCCCGAGATCGAGGCGCCAGGCGCTGCGTCCACCACCGTCCCCCAGGGCCCCAGCCTCCAGCCCGGCGAGGCTGCCCGCCAGCAGGTTGTGCTGATCGTCCACCAGGGCAATGGCTTCCAGGTCCTTTACCTCGGGGCTGACAATACACTGCACCCGCCTGGTGGTGAGCCCCTGTTTCATCCGCGCCAACAGCCCGAGCAACAGATCCCGGTGGCCGGGGCCCAGCTCCTGGATCAGGACGCCGATTCTGCCGTTGCATCCCAAACCCAGTTCAGCGGCAATATTGCCGTCCTCGGTGCTGTCGTAGATTGCGTACTCTGGCTGGCGGTACTCCAGCACCCGCCGCGCCCTGAGTACGATATCCGATTCCAGACACCCCCCGCTCACCAGGCCGTGGCATTTGCCCAGGGCGCTGACCAGCATCATCGCCCCCGGCTTGCGGTAGCCGGAGCCCTCCTTGGTAACGACGGTGGCGGCTACCCAGGGTTGCTCCGCCGGGGATTCGGCATAGAGCTGCAGCAATTGATAGAGGCTGGTGTTGGATGATCCCGCTGGCGTGGTCATGGCTGATTAGATACTCCGCGATCAGGCCCCACAGGATACCACCGGGACCGGCCCGGGACACGTCTACCCCCAGAGGTTGCCGCCTGTTATATTGGCGTCAGCCCATGGCGGGGACCGGCTTGCCCCGCTGTGCTGTCACTCAGGAGGCGCTGTGTTGAGAATTGTCGTGCTGTTGTCGCTATTGGCTGCCCCGGCCCTGGGGCAGGTATACAAATGTGTCGATCCCGACGGCAAGATCTCCTTTTCCAGCAGCCCCTACTGCAGCCACCAGCAGGCCTATGCCGAAGGCCGCCAGGAGCCCCTGCAAACCGTGAGTCTGGCGAGCCTTGCCAGGACCTCCCCCAGCGAAACCATCGAGCTGCACTACCAGCGCGCCCGGCTGGCGGATCTGGTGGAGATCATCGGCGATGTGGCGGGGATTCCCGTCGAGGCCGTCGCCCTGGAGGGTTACACCCTCGCCATCGAGCAGCAACCCCGCTCCTGGTTGGAAATTTTTGATGAGCTGGTGGCGGAGCAGGCTCTCGATTACCGCCAGGCCTACGGCAAGGTCTATGTATACAAAAAAGGTACCATGGGCGAGACCATAGTGCACAACGCCGATCTCCTGCGCTGGTATCAGGACCAGCAGAGCTGGAACCAGGTGCTCAAAAATGACCGCATCATGCTCGCCATGAGAAGTTACCGGGACTCCGAGCTCAGGGACCGGCTGCCCGGGCTGTTGCGACGGGTACGGGAGGACCTGGGGGAGCATGCCCACAGCAACGCCGCCGAAGGAGTTGAGCTCAAGGAGACCTTCAGCGCCGGGGTGGGCGGCTCGGTCGCCGCGGCCCGCAGCCCCCAGGAGATACGCAACCAACAACTCCAGTCAGAGGCGGAAAAGCGCCGCGCAATCACAGAAAAGCGCCAGTCGAACTCTGCCCAGCGACAGGCCAACAGCCAGTCCAGGTGCTTTTCTTCCAGCGGCCACTGCTGAGTCGGTCAGCGGCGACCTCTCGCGGAAGCTCTGGTTTACCCAGACGCTGTGGCCCATAAGCAGCAAGGTTCAATGCATCTCTGATGGGAGGTGCTTTCAGCTGCGGGCGCAGCGCGGCAGGCAGTGCGGCAAGGCACCACCTGTCTGCCATTGCAGGCCCACCAGAAGTAGGCGCCTGAAGCGAAGCGCTTAGCGGGGCTGCCGAGGGCAACCAGGCAATCTGGTGATGTGGGATTGCTTCGCTGTGCGCGCAACGACATCTGAGGGACCTATTAACCCCGACATGACGTGTGTAGACTTCACGCCGAACTTACAGGTAATCAGCCATCCCTGAGGACTGCAGCCATGCTCCAACACCGCCTTGTCGCCCACCGGGGTTATCAGCGCAAGTATCCGGAAAACACCTTGCTGGCCATGACCGAGGCGGTGCAGGCCGGTGCCCGGTACCTGGAAACGGATATCCAGTTCACCCGTGATCTGGTCCCGGTGCTCTACCACGACCAGGCCCTGGCCAGGGTCAGCGGCCGCGAGGGGTTTATTCACGACCTCAGTGCCGCCGAGGCCACCGCCCTCCCCGCCTCCGAGCCCTTCCGCCTCGGCGATGCCTTTGCCGCTGAGTGCATTGCGCCACTGACGGCGCTGGTGGATTTTCTCCAGCAAAACCCCGAGGTTAATGCCTTTGTGGAAGTCAAGGAGGAGGCCGTTGCCAGGGTCGGCACGGCACAGGCCCTGGAAATTCTCCAACCCCTGCTCGCCCCCCTGGGGGAGCGGGCGGTGCTGATCAGCTTTGACGCGGACTTTATCGCCCACGCCCGCGTCGCTGGCTACCCCAGGGTGGGCCTGGTGCTGAAAACCTGGGCTCAGGCGGACAGCCAGCACACCGGCGAGATCGATCCCGACTTCGTCTTTGTCAACGCCAAATTGATTCCCGACGGCGACGACCTGGCCAGGTTCGCCCCCCTGTTGGTGGTCTACGAAATCGCCGACCCCCAGCAGGCCATCGCCCTTTTCGAGCGCGGCGCCGACATGGTGGAGACCTTCAATATAGGTGGTATGATTGAGGCGCTGTCTTCCCACAGCCTCTAACAGCCTGTTACTGCCAATCGTCGACAGGACCCAGTATACAAGGCATTGGGTGCACGCCATGTCGGCGTCTGCCAGGCCACCAACAACCGAGCAACCACAGGAGTCAACCATGACCATTCAAGTAGGCGATACCCTTCCCCCAGTCACCCTCAAGACCATGACCGCCGACGGTCCCAAGCCCATTACCACGGATGAAATCTTCAAGGGCAAGAAGGTTGTCCTGTTCGCCGTGCCCGGGGCCTTTACCCCAGGTTGTTCCAATACCCACTTCCCCGGCTATGTGGTCCACGCGGACGACATCAAGGCCAAGGGTGTGGACACCATCGCCTGCATTTCCGTCAACGACGCCTTTGTCATGGGGGCCTGGGGCAAGAGCCAGAACGCCGAGCACCTGCTGTTGCTGGCGGATGGCTCTGCCGAGTTCACCAAGGCCCTGGGGCTGGAGCTGGACATGACTGCCGGCGGCCTGGGGATACGCTCCAAACGCTATTCCATGATTGTCGACAACGGCGTGGTCACCCAGCTCAATGTGGAGCCCAGCGGCGCAGGTATCGAAGTGTCCACCGCCGACAAGATTCTCGAGCAACTGTAAATTCCCTCCTTGATCTCTTCAGCCCCAGCCTCAGAGCTGCCGGCGACCACCGATATCCTGGTGATCGGCGGCGGCATCCAGGGGGCCGGAGTCGCCCAGGCGGCCGCCGCCGCCGGCTTTGATGTCCTGTTGGTGGAAAAGACCGGCTGGGCATCCGCCACCTCCAGCAAGTCCAGCAAGCTGATTCACGGCGGCCTTCGCTACCTGAGCCAGTTCCAGCTGGGGCTGGTGCGGGAGAGCCTGCGGGAGCGGGCCATCCTCAACCGCATCGCCCCCCACCTGGTGCGCCTCAACCATTTCTATATCCCCGTCTACCGGGACACCCGCATCAGGCCCTGGCAGCTGTGGGCAGGACTGTCCCTCTACGCCCTGCTCGGGGGGCTGGGGGAAGCCCACCGTTTTGCCCGCCTGCCCAGGTCCCAGTGGGGCGCTCTGGACGGTCTCGACACCCACAACCTGCAGGCTGTGTACCGCTACCTGGACGGCCAGACCGACGACACCCTGCTCACCAGGGCGGTGGTGGAATCCGCCCGCCAGCTGGGCGCCCGCATCGCCTGCCCGGTGTCCTTTGACGGCGCGACCCGGGTGCGGAACGGCTATTTGGCGGCCTTGCACAGTGGCGACAGGCGGGTGGAGGTGCTGAGCAAGGTGGTGGTCAATGTGGCGGGACCCTGGAGCAATCTGGTGGCCCGGCAGATCGAGCCCCTGCCCCCCATCCCGGCCCTGGAGCTGGTACAGGGCAGCCACCTGGTGCTGGATAAAAAACTCAGCGACCACTGTTACTATCTGGAGTCCCCCCGGGACGGACGCGCCATTTTTGTCCTCCCCTGGCACGGAGCAACCCTGCTGGGTACCACCGAAACAGCGTTTGCCGGGGATCCGTCGGCAGTCAGGGTGCTGCCGGAGGAAGAGGCCTATCTGCTGGAAACCCTCAGGCACTATTTTCCCACCTACGCCGCCAAGGCAAAGGTGAGCGAACGAATGGCGGGCCTCAGAGTGCTGCCCTCGAGTCCGGACAGCCCCCACAGCCGCTCCCGGGATGTGATGATCAGCGCCTCTTCGGGTGCGGCCAGCGGCTATATCAGCGTCTGTGGCGGCAAGCTCACCGGCTACCGGGCAACGGCGGAAACCGTGATGGGCCTTGTCCACCGCCAGCTGGGCCAACGCAGCAAAAAAGCGGATACCGCGACCCTGTTGCTTCCCTGACCCGGATGGCATGCGCATTGGCAGAGGAATTGCCGGCTGTCAATTGACCGTGCCGATTCGCTTCCCTGGGCCAATGGACACTTTATCTTCGTCCGCGATGGTGAGCCCCTGTGATTTTGCGCGCTGGGCAAAATCCAACAATGCGTCAAGTTCGGCCTGGCATTTCTTGGCAAGAAATCTAACTTTCACATCGCCTTTTTTCGCTTCGTCTTTAATGGCTTTGTCGATACATTTTTCAAACTCGCGAATCTCCTTGATAGACGACTCGGCCATACAAGGATAGACCGCCGTACCATTTATCAGCAGCAGTGCAAGCAGAATCTTTTTCCATTGGCTCTTCATAACATGTCCCTGAAATACCTGTGTGGGGCTGGGATGTTTTCCAACCCAAGCACCCTACCAAGGTTATTGGCGCTCACGGGCGAGCATAACTTCAACTGCATCCTGGATATGGTGATTGACCGCGGAGTGGGTTGAGGGTGGCAACCGGGCCAGTATGGCGTCGGTTTCCTTTTTGCATGCAGCGAGGATATTGTTTTTGTCAGGGTTCGTCCTTTTGCCTTCCTGCTTGGCGGCCGCGATGGCACAGGCCTCGGCAAGCTCCGCTTCCGGCAACTTCTGTGGAGTGGCGAGCGCACTCGCCGCACAGAAGATCAGCAAGATAATCGATAGGTATCGTCGGCAGTTGGGCATGTCCATTCCTCAATTATCATTTTTCGTCCTTCGTCAGGAAACTTAATACACTTTCATGAATTGGGCAAGATTCCCGCCACACATTTTATTTTTGTAAAAATGGTCGCCGAATATTGATTTTTACAATTTTGAGATCTATTGTCGCTTTCACAAGTGCCAGGGTGGCGCCGGATCAAGAGACCTGCAAAGACAGAAGCTCGTGCTCCGAGGAGAAAAAGAACAGGGTTCAAGGGAAAGTTGTCGGTTGTCCACACCCCCTCTTCTGAAGTGGTATCCGCCGCGGGATTGTCCGTGGAGGCGCCAGCCTATTGCCATCCTTAATCGTGCTGTTGTTTTAGAAGCCTCTGAAATATCAGTTGATCAGAGACTCCGTGAGTACCTTTGGGATTAGGCCACGCCGTTCGTGAATAGCTTTTGCTAATAGGGAGTTTATGATGACCATGCTTGGAGCGATTTCACGACAGCTGGGTCGGGTGCTGATACCTTTTTTGGTACTGATATCAGTTGCCGCTACGGCGGACCACGGCATTCCCAGCCATATCGATTTTGCCCTGACCGTTCCGGCGACATCCAGCACCGGCAACTACACCGTCACCTGGGATGCATATGGTCTGCTGGTTGATCTCCAGGAGAAAGTGGGCAATGGCAGCTACACCTCGGTCTACTCCGGCACCAACTCCTCATTCACACACTCTGGCAAATCCAGCAATACGTACACCTATCGATTGGTCTGGTGGTTCTGCTTTGAAGGATGCACCGACCACTACACCGAGCCCAGATCCATTGTAGTAAGCACCTTGGCAGTTCCCGGTGTACCACCGTTTATCTCCCTTACTCCGAATAACGGCAGCAGCCCATCAATCGACATATCCTGGGGAACGGCTTCAGGCACCGTATCCCACTACATCGTCCAGCGGCAGATAAACGGCGGCAGCTGGTCCCAGGTGTTCAGTGGCCCAGAAACCGCCATTTGGGATTTCAGCCTGGCTGCGGGCACTTACGTTTACCGCGTCGCCGCCTGTAACAGCACGGGATGCAGTGGCTATCGCACCTCGTCACCCACAACTTTGAGCACGGAATCCGTGCCGGGTTTGCCCTCCTCCATTTCGGTTCCAAGCGCCAACAGCACCGGCTCATTTACCGTATCCTGGGGTACCGCTTCCGGTACGGTGACCCACTATGTCCTCGAGCAGCAGAAAGACGGGGGCAGCTGGTCCCAGGTGTACAGTGGTTCGGCGACATCCACCGGGGTGTCAGGGTTGGCCTCGGGCAGTTACGTGCACCGGGTCAGGGCCTGCAACAGCTCGGGTTGCGGCACTAACCGCACATCGACCACGACCACGGTTACCCTGTCGGCGGCGCCCGGTGTGCCATCGTCCATCAGCACGCCGTCCTCGGACAGCGACGGCTCGTTCACCGTTTCCTGGGGCGCTTCCTCGGGCACGGTGACGAGCTATGTGCTGGAGCAGCAGAAGGATGGCGGCGCCTACACCCAGATTTACAGCGGCACCACCAGGTCCCACGCCGTCTCGGGCTTGACCGGCGGCAGCTACAGGTTCCGGGTCAAGGGCTGCAATGGTGCCAATTGCAGCAGCTATCGCACATCCTCGACAACCACGGTGACCGCCCCGACCGGGCCTGGCGTTCCCTCCTCCATCACCGCCCCCGCGACGGACAGCGATGGCGCCTTCACCGTGTCCTGGGGCACTGCCGCGGGGACAGTGACGAACTATGTGCTCGAACAACAGAAGGATGGTGGCGGCTTCACCCAGATCTACAGTGGCACGGGAACGTCGAATTCCGTATCCGGATTGACGGCCGGGAGCTATGTGTTCCGCGTCAAGGCCTGCAATGGTTCCAGTTGCGGAGACTATCGCACTTCATCGGGTACGACGGTCACCGCGGCCACCGCGCCAGGGGTGCCATCCTCGATTTCCGCACCGTCATCCGACAGCGATGGCGCATTCACGGTTTCCTGGGGTACGGCAAGCGGGACAGTGACCAGCTATATGCTGGAACAACAAAAAGACGGAGGCAGTTTCACCCAGATCTACAGCGGCCCGGGAACGTCCAATTCCGTATCCGGGCTCACGGCCGGGAGCTATGTATTCCGCGTCAAGGCCTGCAATGGTTCCAGTTGCGGAGACTATCGCACCTCCTCCGGCACGACAGTCACCACGGCAACTCCGCCAGGGCGGCCCAGTTCCATCAGTGTACCGTCCTCGGATGCCGATGGGGCCTTTACGGTGACCTGGGGTGCGTCCTCGGGTACGGTGACCAGCTATGTGCTGGAGCAGCGGAAGGACGGCGGCAGCTACACGCAGATCTATAGCGGCACCACCAGGTCCCACGCCGTCTCGGGCTTGACCGGCGGCAGCTACAGGTTCCGGGTCAAGGGCTGCAACGGTGCCAGCTGCAGCAGCTATCGCACATCATCGACAACCACGGTGACCGCCCCGTCCGGGCCTGGTGTTCCCTCCTCGATTTCCGCCCCCGCCACGGACAGCGACGGCGCCTTCGCCGTGTCCTGGGGCACGGCGACCGGGACAGTAACCAGCTACGTGCTCGAACGGCAAAAGGACGGCGGCAGCTTTACCCAGGTCTACAGCGGTAGCGGCACCTCCTACAATGTGACGGGCCTGTCCGCCGGCACCTATGTCTTCCGGGTCAAGGCCTGTGACGGCTCAACCTGTGGTGGGTACCGCACATCCTCGGGCACCACGGTGTCCGGCCAGCAATCCGGCGGCTCTGTGCCCGCCGCACCCCAACCCTTTGATGCCATTGGCAACGTCGGCTCCATTGTCCCCTCTGGTGACATCAGTGGCACCGACCAGGTGGGCTCCGTTAACGGCGCCTTTCGGGTTGACGAAAGCGGCGCCGCCACCTACTCGGTGGCCATTGCCGCTGCCGCGGGCACGGCGGACGTGGTGCCACAAATCGGCCTCAACTATTCCAGTAGCGCTGGTAATGGCCTGTTGGGCCTGGGGTGGTCGATCAATGGCCTGACAGCCATCAGCCGCTGCCGCCAGACCCTGTACCAGGACGGCAAGGCCAAACCCATCACCTGGACCGACGCCGACCGCTTCTGCCTCGACGGCCAGCGTCTGCTGGTGACCAGCGGCAGCTATGGCGCCCCTGGCTCCACCTACAAGACCGAGATCGACAGCTTCGCCAAAATCACCGCCGTGGGTGGCAGCAACGGCAACCCCAACTATTTCACCGTGGAGCGCAAGGATGGCTCCGTCAGCTACTATGGCAATGACTCCGGCACCACTAAGTCGCGCCTCGACACCAGCGCGGGCGTGGCCCTGACCTGGGCCATCAGCACCTTCCGGGACAGCGTCGGCAATGCCATCTGGTTCCTCTACGGCAACGACGGCGACGGCCACCGCATCCAGGAAGTTCGCTACGCCTATGGCAATAGCGCCGGGCCGACGGGCAACGGCGCCCGTATCGAGTTCAGCTACGACACAACGGCCCGCCCGGACCCCATCGCCGGCTACGTTGCCGGGCACGCCTTCACCACCCGCAAGCGGCTGACCGCGGTCAAGTCCTATAACGGCACCGCGCGGCTCCGGCAGTACAACCTGAGTTACCGGGCCGCCAATCCCGGCGACCGCCTGAGCCGGCTGGAAAGCATCGAGGAATGCTCCAGCGGCGGCTGCCTGCCAAAGACCACCTTCACCTGGCAACTGCCCCAGAACGGCTTTGCCACCACCGCCAGTAGCCAGGTGCCCATGAGCACCCAGGACGATCGCGCGGTGACCGACTTCAAGCAGCTCGATATCAACGGAGATGGGCGGTTGGATCTGGTCTGGGTGGAACCGGATTGGGACGACGACGGACTTATCCACGACCAGTATGGCAAATATGTACTGGCTAACAACACCGGCGGTTTTGGCCCGATCCAACAGTTCTTCGCCAATGGGCACAACACCTCCATCCCCTTCAAACTGGCGGTGATCGACTACAACGCCGACGGTCGACAGGATGTGCTGGTGTATATGGTGAACGAGTGGAAAATTTTCCTATCCCAACCCATGTCCGATGGCAGTTGGTCGTTGAGCGGCACCTCCCTAAATACAACGCTGACCTCGTCCCAACTCGTCTTTGTCGATGCCAACTCGGATGGCTTGACCGACGCTGTCAGTGCAGTAGTGGTAAATAATGTGCCGCAGATAAATGTTCGCTACCTGGAGAAAAACTCGAGCCAGCCAGTGGGGTCATCCAGCTACTACCATTTCGGCCCCACCCAGGTGCTGAACTGGAGCCCTTCCCCGGATGAACCCGTGTATCCCACCACCGCATCTGGTGGGGTGACGGAGGCTTGGCTGCACAGGTCGGGCGGTGATTTGAACGGTGACGGCATGGTTGATCTGTTGCTCTGGGAGGGTGAGTACTATGATCTCGGGGGTATGGGAGGTTTCTCACTGGTGGATCCGGTCACGCGGACTGTCAATGCGCAGAACGGCACCCATGCGTTTTATGACGACTTCCCTGTTCCCAACGTCTATGCGGATGCCACCTTCGAAACTGCGGATATCAACGGTGACGGACTAAGCGATATCCTGATGTCGGCCATCAACGATACCGGGCGCGAGTGGTATTACGCCATCAACACCGGCTCCGGGTTCGACAGCCTGACCACCTTAGGTTACACCTATTCAGGAAGCAGTATCGACATACCGACCCTGTCGTTCGTCGACTATAACCACGACGGCCACCAAGACATCTACTGGCACGATTGGGCCAACAACCAAGTCAAGGTGGTGGTGTGGGACCCACAATCAGAGTCCTATGGAGCGCCCCAGGTCATTCATCAAACCGACGGCGACAACGACAAAATCCACATGTTGATGGACATGACCGGCGACGGCGTGCTCGATCGCCTGTACTTCGACGACGGCACCCTGAGCACCTACCAGGGCCTGAGGGCCAACCTGCCCATCAACAAGATTACCCGCATCACCAACGGCCTGGGCGCCAAAACCGACATCACCTACGACACTCTGGCCGGCTCCGCCCATTACGAGCGTCTCACCGTGGGCACCACCCCGGGCCAATTCGAAATCTGTTACCCCGGCCCCGCCGACTGTTTCAGCTACGCCTACCCCGTGGCCGACACCAGCGCCTTCTACAGTGCCCTCAACGGCGGTTGGCGCCTGCCCGCCGGCAGCCAGTCCCTGGGCGAGACCAGGCCCGTGCTCGAACTCAACGGCCCCATCCAGGTGGTGACCCGGGTGGACAGCGACGCACCGACGTCCAGCACCAGCGCCCGCAGCGCCATCGAATACCACTACGCCCAGGCCCGCATCCAGGCTTCCGGCCGCGGCTACCTCGGCTTTGAACAGCTCAAGACCAGGGACCTGCAAACCGGGGTGGAGACCACCACGGTCTACCGCCAGGACTGGCCGTTTATCGGCTACCCCCTGCGCACCCAGGTGCGCAAGGCCAACGGCGATCTGATCAGCGAAGCCACCAACACCTGGAAACTCAAGGGCTGGCAAAGCAGCTGGCCCACCACCGTCGCCAGCAGCGGCAGCGCCGCCCTGGGGGCGGTCAAACCCTATATCGAGCAGTCCATCGAGAAAACCTACGACCTGGCCGGTGGCCAGCTGATCCAGACCGTCACCACCGACAACATCCATGACAATTACGGCAACCCCACGTCCATTACGGTTACCACCCAGGGCTCCGGCCACAGCCTGGCGGCGGCCAACGCCAACTTCCAGAAAATCACCACCAACAGCTACCTGGCCCCCGGGTTGGACACCACCTACAGCCAGGAGAAGGGCCGCCTGGCCACCACCACCGTGGTCAGCAAACGGGACGACGACAACAACGGCAGCTACGAGAAAACCAGCACCCGCACCTCGTCCTTCACCTACTATACCAGTGGCAACCTGAAGGGCCTGCTGCACACCGAGACCATCGAGCCCGGCAACAGTTTGCAGATCGCCACCACCCACAGCTACGACGGGTTCGGCAACAAGGTGCGCTCCGCCACCACGGCGGGCGGCCAGACCCGCTGCAACGTCAACACCGCCGCCTATGACAGCAGTGGCCGCTACGTCAACACCATCTGGGACTGCCTGGGCCGCAAGACCTCCGAGGTGGTGGCCCGCGACAGCTTCGGCTCCCCCACCCAGGTGAGAACCTACCTCAACACCAGCGCCAGCCAGTTCGTCACCAGCCACCATCGCCATACCCCTGGCGGCACCCGCTATTTCACTGCCAGCGATACCGGCGCCTGGCAGGCCACCACCCTCCACAGCGGCACCGGCGGCGCCTGTCCCGGCGGCACTGCCTTCTACAGCAAAACCCGCACCGCCGGTGGCGGCGAGCAGCGGGTCTGCCACGACACACTGGGCCGCCAGGTCGCCAGCCTGCAGCTGGGCTTCTCCGGCCAGTGGATCAAGCAGCTCACCGAGTACGACAATCTGGGCCGGGTCAAGCGCACCTCCACCCCCCACACCGGCAGTCCGGCCTGGACCACCGTCAGCTACGACGACCTCGATCGCGTCACCGCCACCACCTTCCCGGACAACAGCTCCGCCAGCTCCACCTACAGCGGCTTTGTCACCACCCTGACCAACGCCAAGAGTCAGACCAAAACCGAGACCCGCAACGCCCAGGGGGAACTGGTCCGCGTCGTCGATCACCTCGGCGGCTGGCTCAGCCAAGGCTACGACGCCCAGGGCAACCTCACCAGCACGGTGGACCACGCCGGCAACCTCACCAGCCTGAGTTACGACCTGCTGGGCCGCAAGACCGCCATGAACGACCCCGACAAGGGCGCCTGGAGCTACCAGTACAACGGCTTTGGCGAACTCACCCTGCAGACCGACGCCAAGGGCCAGACCAGCACCCTGACCCATGACGGCCTCGGCCGCCTGGTCACCCGCGTCGACCGCCTGGCGGGGGGCGCCAGCGACGGCAACACCACCTGGACCTACGACAGTGCCGCCAATAGCCTCGGCCAGCTCGCCAGTGTCCAGGACACCGTCAGCGGCTATATCAAACTGGTGGAATACGATCAATTCGGTCGTCCCGGCGAGGCCGTCACCAGCCTGGGTATCGGCGGCAGTGACGGCGACCACTACGAGAAGGTCACCTACGACCAGTTCGGCCGCACCTTCCAGCGCTTCGATGCCGCCCGCGACAGCGCCAGCTACACCGACAACGGCGTCGAGCACCGCTACAACGCCTACGGCCATCTGGAACAACTGGTGGACGCCGTCTACACCAGCGGCCAGCCCCGAGCCACTTACCGCACCATCACCAGCATGGATGCCCGAGGCAATGTCACCGGCGAGACCCTGGGCAACAATGTCGCCACCAGCCGCACCTTCGATGTGCTCGGCCGTCTCGACAAGCAGACCGCCACCAACCTGGTCACCTGGCAGGACCCGCAGAATCTCGACTATGACTGGGACAGCCTCGGCAACCTCGACAAGCGCCGGGACCTGGCCAGGAACCTCACCGAGACCTTCGCCTACGATGGCTTGAACCGCCTCACCAGCGCCTCCGTCACCGGCCAGACCGGCAAGACCTACCGCTACGACGGCCTCGGCAACCTGCTCTACAAGAGCGATGTCTGCCCCACCACCAGCAACTGTTACAGCTACGGTGCCGGCAGTGCCGGCCCCCACGCCGTCACCAGTGTCGCCGGCAGCACCTACG
>CAZWUP010000018.1:0-20615 GCA_964637045.1 uncultured Porticoccaceae bacterium
GGCCCTCCAGGTCGACGGTGGAGATCCAGCCAATGGGCCGCGGCGCGACAATCGCCTTGAAGGGGTCGTGATCCAGACCGTGGCCCTCAGCAGGGCGATAAAAATAGGTATCCCGGGACATTGCGCCGCCCTACTTGTGGTACTGACCGTCGTCCACCCGGATACAGGTGCCGGTGACAAACTCCGACGCCGGCGACACCAGGTACAACAGGGTGGAGTCCAGCTGGGA
The DNA here is from genome assembly GCA_964637045.1 of uncultured Porticoccaceae bacterium. Taxonomy (GTDB): domain Bacteria; phylum Pseudomonadota; class Gammaproteobacteria; order Pseudomonadales; family Porticoccaceae; genus CAYXXZ01. The sequence continues at coordinate 230 of CAZWUP010000018.1, forward strand.
CGCCTCCCCCAGGCGCTTGCGGGGAAAGGCATTCAGCCACTCATCACCCACCCGCGCGATCATGCCGTCCATCATCTCGGAGGAAAAACTCCCCGGCGCGATGGCGTTGACATTGATATTGTGCCGCGCCCACTCCACCGACAGGGCCTCGGTCATACGGATGATGGCGCCCTTGGTGGTGGAATACAGCGCGGCGCCATTGCCGTCGTAGGAGTAGGCCCCCGCCGAGGATATATTCACAATGCGGCCGGGCTTGTTCTGCTCGATCAGTCGTCGCGCCACGTCGCAACTGAGGATAAAGGGCGCCCGCACATTGACGTCCAGGACCCGGTCGATCAGCTCCACCGACATCTTGTGGGCGCGCTGGGCATCGGGGATACCGGCGTTGTTGACCAGAATATCCACAGTGCCAAAGGTGTCCTCCGCCCGCTGTACCGCCGCCTTGATGGCATCCGCATCGGTGACATCCAGGGCCAGGGCCAGGGCCTGGCCGCCGGCGCCGCGAATCTCATCCGCCAGGGCCTCGAGCTTGTCCAAGCGGCGGGCGGTGAGCACCACCCTGGCGCCACAGGCGGCGAGAGTCTGGGCAAAGCGCACGCCGAGACCGGCGGAAGCCCCGGTGACAAAGGCGGTGCGGCCACTGAGGTCGATACTGAAGTGTGGTGGTGAATAGGTCATCTGGTGAATCTTCCTGTTGGTGATTGATTAATGGGATCTGGGCAGCTCACACCACGAACTTGCGGGGCTGCGGGCAATTCAGGGTCGACACGACCGGAGCTGTCCGGCCAGCCTATACAGAGGATTCAGCGAACAGGTGTTCATACTCCTCCGCCGCCAGGTCCGACACACTGGGGTTCAGCAGTCTCTCCTCGCCGAAGGTGGAGAGCCTTTCATGGCCGGGAATGAACACCACATCGTCCCCCAGGGGAAACAGCTTGCAGCGGATGGAGCGCAGCAGCTCCAGGTAATTTTCCGGGGTTCGGGTGTAACCGACGGCGCCGCGAAACAAGATATCGCCGACAAGGGCGAGGCGGGACTCACCACTGAAATAGGCGATGTGGCCATCGGTGTGTCCCGGGCAGTGGAGGGCGACAAGCTGCTGGTTGCCCACCTGAATAACGTCCCCATCCGCCAGCCAGCGGCTGGGTGTGAACGACTTGCAGCCCGGGAAATTGTGGTCCTTCGCCAGCACGTCGATGCGTTCAATCAGCGGCCGTTCGTCGCGATGGGGTCCCTCGATGGGCACCCCCAGCAGTGCCGCCAGGTCCGCCGCGCCGCCGGCGTGGTCCGGGTGGCCGTGGGTGATCAGCAGGCGCTCAACCCTGACCCCCTCCTCCGCCACCGCCTCCAGCAGCAGGTCCAGATCCCCCCCGGGGTCCACCAGGGCGCCGGCCATGGTCGCGCGACACCAGATCAGCGAGCAATTCTGCCGCACCCGGGTGACGGGGATCACCCGGCATCCCAGGGGGCGATCCCGGCGCAGGTATCTGGCGCTAAACACCGGCCGTGGAGGCTCGCGGCTCAGGCGCTGCGGGCCAGGCTTGCGGAGCCCGCCGCAGCCCTGGGCGGCTCGCCAATCAGGCCCAGCGCCCTCATGTCCGCCAGGCACTTGTGGATAAAGGCTTCGCTGAGATGGGGCACCTCCGGCCCTATGGCGAGGTTGCGCACCGCCGCCTTGAAGCGCTCACACCCGGGCATGGTCTCGCTGGCGGGATAGGGTCTGCGCACCGCTCCCAGCACATTGATGGACGAGTGCTGACGCTGCTCCTCCGGGAGGTTGGCCAGTTTCTGCTCAAAGGCCTCGAACCACTGGCGGTGATCGCCAATGCGCTCCAGCGGGTAACCGGCGCTGGCTACCCAGTCGACGATGGTATCCAGGGAAACCCCGTCGTCACTGTGGTAGTTCTGGATATTGTAGGTGCGGAACTCCCCGTGCTCCGCCGCGCCGACACCCACCACGGCGGCGGCGATCACATCCACCGGGGTGCCATCGTAGTGGGCCCGGGCGCGCTTGCCATCGCCGTCAAGCTGGTAGAAGGACGCCGGCGCCAGGCCGGTGGCAATGACGCTGTACAGCAGTCGGGTGAACATATCGGAGGCGTTGATCTGACCCTGATAGCGCTGGTGGGCCAGCATCATGTCGCCGCGGAAGACATTCACCGGCAAGGCAAACTGGCGGTGGGCGCTGAGCAACACCTGCTCCGCCGCCCACTTGCTGGCACCATAGCCCGCGGCATAGCCGTCTCCCAGGGCAATGCTGTCCTTGAGGGGGGAGTCCTCGTCGTTGCCCGCGTCGGTCACCAGGTGGGCCTGAACCGCCACCGTGGAGATAAAGTCGATGGGCTTCTTGCACCCGGTGAGGGCCAGGCGCACCACTTCGGCGGTGCCCACCACATTGGGGCCAAACAGGTGCTCGTAGGCCAACATATGATTGACCAGGGCCGCCGGGTGAACAATCCGCTCCACTTCGCCGGCCAGGCGCTGGTACAGGTGGTCACTCAACCCGCAGTTCACCTCCGCCACATCCCCTGCCAACACCTCCAGGTGCCGTTCCGCCAGGGTGCGGTAGTGCTGGGCCAGCTCGGGGTCCGGGCCGGCAAATATCTGGTCGAGGCGCTGGCGGGCGGCGCCGTTGTCGCCAGCGCGAATCAGGCAGATCAACTTGCCGCCGGACTTCGCCAGCGTCTCCAGCCATGCCAGACACAGGAAGCGACCCAGAAAACCGTTGGCGCCGGTGAGCAGCACGGTTCGCGGGGCTGGCGAAGCGGAGGGCAGCTGCGCCGCCCCCGCCAGGGTGTGGGCATCGAGAAAGCGGGCGATGTCCAGATCCTTGCCGTGGATCTGGCGGGCGCCCTTGCCGTGAATGCTGGCAAAGCTGGGGCTGTGGGCCCCGCCCTCCCGCAGCGCCTCTGCGATGGTCCTGGCCCAGCGGCCCGGGGTGCCGGTGGGGCCGAGGATGGCGTTGGCGGGTACCGCCACGCCGAACACATCCTCGATGGCAATGGACAACAGCACGGCCCCCAGGGAGTCACCCCCCAGCTCGGCGTAGGTGCGCTCAGCGGCAGGGTCGACTTGGTCGAGGCCCAGGTTGGCAGCCAACAGTTTGGCGATCTTCTCGGCAACGGTGAGCCTGGAGTTGGGATCCTTGAGGGCCTTGAGGTCCTCCTGCTGTTTGCGCTCCAGCTCTTCGTACAGCGCCTCCAGGCGGTCGCCGTACTTGCGCTTGAGGTTTGGCCGCATGCGCTTGCGGACACTGGACAGGAGGCCGTTTTCGTGGCTGAAGGGCTCCCGCTCGACAATAAAGTCCCTGGGCACCTCGAAGGTGCGCAGTTTGGCGGCCTGACCCACCTGGTGCAGCTCGCGGCGGATCAGCGCGCGGATCTCGTCGTCGTCGGCGTCGCTGCCCAGCAGCTTGTCCACCACCTCCATCTCCGGCACCACCACCGCCAGGATGTAGGCCCGCAGAGAATTGCCGTAGAGATAGATCTGTTTGATCACCGGGCTGCCGCTCTCAAACACGGTGCCCAGGGGTCCCACCGCCACATACTCCCCCTGGGAGAGTTTGAGGACATCGTTGCGGCGGTCGATGACCACCACATGGTCTGGCCCCCGCTCTTCGACAATATCGCCGGTGCACTGAAAGCCGTCCTCGTCAAACAGGCCCTCGGTGGCCTCGGGACGCTTGTAATAGCCACTGATGGCATAGGCGCTCTTGAAGCAGAACTCCCCCCGGGGATAGGGCTTGTCGGTGGTGTAGTAACCCAGCTCGGGCACGTCCCGCAGGCGGTAGTCGGTGACCGGCGGGCGCTGGACCCTGTTGTCCAGGGTGACGCCGCCATTGCCGGACTCCGTGGTGCCGTAGACTTCCAGCAGCAGAATATCGAAGCACTCGCGGATAAAATCCCGCACCGCAGGGGACGAGGGCGCGGCGCTGATGGAGCCGCCCCGCAGGCGATCCCCCAGGAAGCTGGCGCCCATCTCCTCGCGCACCTGTTTGGCCACTGTCTCGGCAGTGCCCTCGCCGGCACTGGTGCGGCGCAGCACTTCGTTCTGGAAGTGTTGATAGATCAGCTCGAACACCCGGGGGAAGAAGTTGATATAGGTGGGCCGGGCCAGGCGGATATCCTCGAACAGGGTGGACATATCCGGCTTGGCGGTAAAATACGCGGTACCGCCCTGGGTGAGGACACTGAATACCGAGGCCCGTCCCATCAGGTGATTCATCGGGGCGAAGCAGATACCCACGGTGGGCAGCTGGTTGGGGTTGTTCATCCACATGGACTTGGCCGCCCGCTCGGGAATTATCGCCCCTTTGGGGGTGCCGGTGCTGCCGGAAGAGTGGACCAGGGTGGCCATGCGCTCCGGGCCCTGGTCGCTGGGGGGCAGAAACTCCCAGGGGAGGTCTTCCCCCAGGGCGATCAAGTCGGTGAGGGCAATCATTCGGGTGTTGACCCCGGCCCGGGCAAGTTCGGCCTGGGCCGCGGCAAATTGCTCCCGCTCGTCGTCGTCCCGCGGGTCGTAATCCATGGCGATAATGGCGGGGATGGCGCCGTGCTCCACCGCCAGCCTGGCGGCAATTTCCAGATCGGCCACCGTGGCCACCAGGGCCGCGGGGTTGGTGTCGGCAAAAATCTGCCCCAGATCCGCCCCGGCCAGGGTGGTCTGCAGGGGTACGCTCACCCCCTGGGCGTAGGCGCACGCCAACTCCACAGTGACATAGTCCGTACTGGTGAAGCCCAGAATGCAGACAAAATCGCCGGGATTGACCCGGACGGCATCCTGGTGGCGCCAGGCGTTGGCCAGGCCCTTGACCCGCTTGTGGAGCTGGTCATAGGTGATGGTGGCAAAGGCGGGCAGCAGTTGGCGGCGGTGACGGCCGCTGGCCTCGTCGCGGACAATGCGGTAGTCCCGCTCCCCCAGGGCCGGGCGCTCGCCATAGCCATCGAGCACAGTGGCAATCAGGTGATCGTAGCTCAAGCCGGGCTGCCAGGCCGCGTCCTTAACCGCCGCCTTGGGCATCAGCTTGTTGAGTTCCGGATCCGTCTTGGCCAGCTCCAACACCCGCAGGAAGTAGCGCTTTCTCGGGCTCTCTTTGCCGTTGGCTTCATTCATCGGTATTCTCCACGATCTGGGGCGGCCTTGGCCTGGGCTTATGACTTTTGGATGGGACACTCCGGCTGTCCGGCAACAGGCGTTGCCACTGCTGACGCCGACTTGGACGGCGGGATTCCTTGCAACTGGTGGCCCGGAAGTATGGCGGCAGGCTCTCCTCGTTGTAAAGTCCAGTGCCACCCATTGCTGTCCCACAACTGTCTGGAGACCTGAATCCGGCACTGCTTTTGCCACCCTCGCCAGCAGGGAGACCCAAAGCGCTTCGCGGGGCCGGCTCTGCTGGCGCGGAGCTTACCGGGGTGGGGCAAGGGTTGACCAAGCGCAGCCGCTTTGTGCGCAGCCGAACGCCCGCAGGGGTATTCATCGCGCGCCGCGGAAAGCAGTACCGGATTCATGTCCGTTGCGGAGCCCCCTCGGGAAAACTCAACGCAGCGCTGCATTTACCGAACAGCTGTGGGACAGCAATGAGAGCCGTTAAAACAGCGTGTCAACAACAGGAATACCAATAATGATCAAATCCTATACGCCCCTCAACCTGAACGGCACTGACCAGCGCCCCATCACCCTGATCACCGGCGCCTGCGGCGGCATGGGCAAGGCCTGCAGCCGCCTCTTTGGCCAGTATCGCCGCCTGTTCCTGTGCGACGTCAACAGCGAACGCCTCAACGCCTTTGGCGACGAGCTGTGCGCCGAAGGCTACACCGTGGTGGCCGCCGTCAGCCTGGATATTGGCGACAACAGGGCCGTCGCTGAGCTGGTGTCGCTGCTGCCGGGGCCAGGTCAGGTGGTGAACCTGATCCACACCGCGGGCCTGTCCCCCACCCTCGCCGGCTGGGATGCCATCATGAGAACCAACTACGCGGGCACCTGTTACCTGCTGGACGCCATGGCACCCATGCTCCACAAGGATTTTGTCGCGGTCTGTATCGCCTCGGTGGCCGGCCATATGGTCCCTGCCAGCAGCGCCCTGGATCGGGCGCTGGATGGGGTGGCCAGCCCCGACTTTGACGCCGGGATTGCCGCCGTGCTCAGGGAGCTGACCCCCGATGGCGACGACTTTCAACTCGCCGGAACGTCCTACAACACCAGTAAATACGGAGTGATCCGCCACTGTGAGCGACTGGCCTCGGCGTGGCTGCGCAAGGGCGCCAGGCTGGTGACCATCTCCCCCGGGATTATCGCCACACCCATGGGGCGCAAAGAGGTCACCAGCAACCCCCAGGCGGACTCCCTGGCGGCGGTGGCCCCGGAGATCCCCCAGGCCACCGCCATGGATATCGCCCGCGTCGCCGAGTTTCTGTGCTCTCCCCAGGCCAGGTTCATCACCGGCACCGACCTTCGGGTGGATGGCGGCATCGTGGCCAGGGTTCGACAACTCACCGCGGGCGCCTGAGGCGGTGCACTGACTGAACAAATACCGTCCACCCTTGACCCAGATCAAGGGACAAACCGCCGCTTGTACGCCCCGGGGGGAAACTACGGCTTGCGCCTGCTGTCCAACTGACTTTACACTCGTAGTTGATAAACCATAACCACACAGCGACACCAGACCTTTCAGGAGGTAACCAAGATGCATATAAACGATATGATCCTGATGAGCGTGGACGACCACGTGATCGAACCGCCAGATATGTTCAAGAATCACTTGCCCAGGGAGCTCTGGGACAAGGCGCCCCAGTTTGTCACCACCGACAAGGGTGCCGACACCTGGATCTTCGAGGGCCGCAAGGTGGTCAATGTGGGGCTCAATGCGGTGGTGGGCCGCCCCCGGGAGGAGTACGGCTGCGAGCCCACGTCCCACGACCAGATGCGTCCCGGCGTCTATGACATCCACAAGCGCATCGACGATATGAACGTCAACGGCCTGGCCAGCTCCCTGTGTTTTGGCACCTTCGTCGGCTTCGATGGCGGCTTTTTTGTCGCTGCCGAAGACAAGAAAAACGCCCTGCGCATGGTCCAGGCCTACAACGACTGGCATATCGACGAGTGGTGCGGCAGCTACCCCGGCCGCCATATCCCCCTGGCCATCATGCCCTTGTGGGACCCCGCGGCAATGGTCAAGGAAATCGAGCGGGTGGTCAAAAAGGGCTGTCACGCCTTCACCTTCCCCGACAACCCCACCGCCCGGGGCCTGCCGTCCATCCACAACGCCAGCTGGGAGCCGGTGTGGAAGGCCTGCGCCGACAACAAGATGGTCATCAACTGCCATATCGGCACCGGCCACCCACCTCCCCACCCGTCCATGGAATCCCCCATCAACGTCTGGATCACCGGCATGCCCATCGCCATTGCCAACGCAGCGTCCGACTGGGTGCACCTGACGGCCTTCAGCCGCTACAAGGACCTGAAAATGGCCCTCTCGGAAGGCGGTATCGGCTGGATTCCCTACTTTCTGGAGCGCGCGGATTTCACCTTCAAGCACCACGTGTGGACCCGGGTGGACCTGGGGGGCAAGCTGCCCAGCGAGATTTTCCGCGAGCACATCCTCACCTGCTTCATCGACGACAAGTTCGGCATGGCAAACTACCAGGCCATCGGCGAGGACAATATCGCCTACGAGTGCGACTACCCCCACTCCGACTGCACCTGGCCCCAGGCACCGGAGGAACTGTTCAAGTGTGTGGCCGGGGTTCCCGACTCGGTGATCAACAAGGTCACCCACGAGAACATCATGAGGTGGTACAGCTGGGATCCTTTCCCCGCCGTCGGCGGCAGGGACAAGCTCACCGTGGGTGCCCTGCGCAAGGTGGCGGCAGAGGCCGGCGTCGACACCACCCCGGTGTCCTACGGCGGCGGCAACCCCACCCTGGGGAGCAAGGGCCCGGTCACGTCCGGCGACGTGGTCAAGTTGTTCCAGGGCCAGAGCGGCGACGAGGCGGCCTGAGGCTCGCCCGGAAAAACCCAGACGTCAAAAAGGGTGGGCTCAGCCCACCCTTTTTTATTTGCAACCACTGGGCACCGGCGCGGGGAGAGAAGGCAAACCGCTTTGCGTTTTTGGTCGAGGCATCCAACTTACTCACAAGTCGGAAATTGGGGCGGCAGTTTGGGGTGGAGGGCAGAGGTTTCCAGCAGCGCCGGCGACTGGGATGTACTCGCGCCGTTGTTGGAAACCTCCGCCCTGTAGCCTTTGAATCAGACTCAGGTGAACGTTAGTAACCTGGCATCCAAATAGATAGCCTTATCAATGTGATTTTGGCCAGATCGGATTGGTGTGGGAGCCCGGCACCCAGGGCACTCGCTCCGCTCGTGGGGCAGGCTCTCCTCCGGGCGAAAAGAGGTGGGAAAGTCGCCCTATTCGCTTCGCATCACCACCATTCGCCCGGAGGACCGGGCTCCTACAAGAGAACCGGAACATAAGGCAGTATCAGTCCTAGGCAAACCCTGTCCCAGGATCAGAGCCAAACTGCGCCTCTTGTCTCCTCCCCTCAGCGATCCTGATACACTGGCTTGCGCTTGCCCTTGAAGGCCTGGACCGCCTCCTGGTGATCGTCGGTCTGCCCCAGCAGCACCTGCTGGCGGTCCTCGAGGGCCAGCACCGCGTCCAGGCTGGAGGCGTCGATGGCCACATTGAGGGCCTGTTTGGTCATCCGCAGCCCCATCGGCGAGGTCCCCAGCATATCCTCGATATAGGGTGCCGCCGCTGCCGCAAGCTGATTATCGGGCACCACTTCCGACACCAGATTGACCCGCAAGGCCCGCTCGGCGTGAATAAAGCGCCCGGTGAGCAACAACTCGGACGCCACCGACACACCCACCAGGCGGGGCAGAAAGTAGCTCGAGCCGATATCGCAACCGCCGAGGCCGATACGGATATAGGCGGCGTTCATTTTCATGGACTCCCCGGCGATGCGGATATCCGATGCCAGGGCCAGACTGAAGCCACCGCCACAGGCGGCACCGTGCACCAGGGCGATAATGGGCTGGGGACAGAGGCGCATGGCGCGGATAATATCCCGGATCGCCACCTGCACCCCCATGGGTTGCTGGACGGGCATATCCTTTACCACACCGGGATTCTCCCCCAGGTCCAGACCGGCACAAAACATCCGCCCCGCGCCCCGCAATACCACAATGCGGCGGTCGTGGCGGTAATAGAGACCCTGAAAGTAACTGGTGAGCTCCCGCACCATTTCCATATTCAATGAGTTGAGGGCATCGGGGCGGTTGAGGGTGAGCCAGTCCACCTCCCCCTGCTGTTCGACAATAATGTGCTGGTAGGTCTCGGTCATGGGTAATTCCTTTGTCATTGTTGCTGTCATTTCGCGTTAACGCTGATAAACCACCACACACTGGTGACTCAGGGCCACCGGCTGGTTGTCGGGATTGACCAGCAGTCGAGTCTCGCTGACATAGCCGTCGCGGCAGGCGTTCACTTCGCTGTCGAGGCGAAACCACTGGTCAGCGGGCCAGCTGAAATTGTGGTCGAGAAGGTCCAGGGTCCAGGTCAGACTGCTGGCCACCACTGGACTGGTCAGAGCTGCCGCCACCGGAGACGGAGCCCCGTCCGCCAGGGCGATGATATGCTCTTCACCGGCCAGCGGGCCGCTGTCTCTGTGGCGCAGGTACCCCTTGTCCCTGGGCTCGCCACCAGACCCGGGCTTTGCCCCCTCCGCCCAGCGATGGCCAAAATGCTGGGCGAAGGTGGCGGACACCCCTTCCACATAGCGCACCTCGCGGATATCGTCGATCTGGCGCTGCGGTGCAACGGCAACTGGCACCCGGTCGCAATCCAGACGGCGGGAACTGCCAAAGGCATAGCTGATGGTTGTCGCCAGTTCGCCCTGCTGAAGAATGTCGCAGCGCGCCAGGATCACCGATTTTCCCCGTCGCAACAAACTGCACTGCAAGGTTGCCAGGCCCGGGTTTACGGCGGCAATAAAGGTGGCGGTAAGCTGGCGCAGGGGCAGATCCGTGGCCAGGTCGCTGCGCACCGCCCGGGTGGCAACGGCCGCCAGCAGGCCGCCAAAGACCGAGCGGCCCTGCAACCAGTCGTCGCCGAAATCAATGGTGTAGTGGCCATTGCCGCCCGACAGGGCGGCCAGCACCTGGGAAAATGTCATCGCTGATCCCGGATTGAAGCGACAACTCTGCCCTCAACCGCGACGCCGCCCAGCACCGCCCGGGGCGCCGCCACTCAGCGCCCCTTCCACTGGGGTGCGCGCTTCTGGGCAAAGGCCGTGGCACCCTCGATGGCGTCCTCGGAGGCAAACACCGGGTCGACAATGGCCTTCTGGCGCTCCTGAACTTCCGCCTTGGGCCAATCCCCCACTTCCATCAGCACTTGCTTGGTGGCGGCGACGGCCAGGGGACCATTGGCGGAAATCTTGGCGGCCATCTCCAGGGCGGCCTGGAGCGCAGTGCCCTCTGGTACCGCGCGGTTGATGATGCCCAACTCATACATGCGCTGGGCGCTGTAGTTATCGCCAATCAGGGCCATTTCCATGGCGATGCGCATGGATGCCTGGCTGGGCAGTTTGATCAGGGCGCCACCGGCGGCCACCAGGCCGCGCTTGACCTCGGGAATACCCAGTTTTGCTGTTTCCGAGGCCACGATCAGGTCGCAACTGATGGCCATCTCGAAACCGCCGGCGACCGCGAAACCCTCGATTGCCGCGATGGTGGGCTTGCGGGGCGGCTTGTCCTGCATCCAGCGGAAAAACTCCGGATCCATGTTCTCGCCACTGGTGAAAGCCTTGAGGTCCATCCCTGCGCAAAAGCCACCGCCGGCGCCAGTGAGGATGGCAACCCGCAGACTGTCGTCGCTGTCGAGGCGATTGAGGGCCTGGTGGAGCCCGCTGGCGATACCGCCGTTGATGGCGTTGCGCTGCTCGGGGCGGTTCAGGGTGATGACGAGCACGCCATCCCGGACTTCGGTAAGTACATCGTTGGACATCGGGTTCTCCTGGGGTTGCATACTGTGTTTAGGGGCGCGACCTGGGGGGCAGCACCTGGTGGTTTAGGGGGTAACCGGCGGACTCGGGAATCCGCAGGGTGAGGACATCGCCGTCGCGAACCAGCAGGGGCGACACTGTCACCACCGGCGTCGCGGCGGTGGCCGCCGCCAGGGCGCTGAAGCTGTTGTAGAGGGCCGCCTTGGCGAGGTTGCAGCGGGTGGGAAAGACAATGGTCCACTTGCCGGAGTCGGCCTCCGCCAGCAGGGTGCCGGGCTTTTCCCACACGCAGTCCACCGTCTCGCGGCCGCAGTGCAGGGGTTCCACATCCACCGGTACCGGAGCGGCGAAAAAGTGTGTGTCGTAGCGCTTGGGTGCCGCCTCCGGAGTTACCCAGTGGGCGAAGTGAACCAGCAGGTCGGTGGCCAGGTCGAGATGCTCCTGCTCCAGCAGCACCGAGAGGGAGATCTCGCCGCGATCCAGGGGTTCGCGAAACTCACCGAGGGCGGCCATGCGCTGGGCATCGATTAGCTCGCCGGTGGTGCGATCACGGGCGAGGAACACGCCGGACTCCTCGAAGGATTCGCGAATGGCCGCCACCCGCAAGCCCAGTTGATAGTCGTCCCAGGCCTGGGCCCCACGGCAGAGTTGGCGAATCTGCCGGGCACTGTCGTCGGGGTCGACCTTACCCCCCGGAAACACCAGGGCGCCAAAAAACTGGTCGATTTCGATCTCGCGGCGGGCCACCATAAAAACTTCTGGTCCCCCGGGGCTTTCCCGCAGCAACAGCACGGTGGCAGCGGGCTTGGGGGTGGGAGGCGTGCGGGGCTCTTTGCTCATGGATGGTGTCTGTCTGGTTCTAGGTATTGTCGGGGACCACAGGGGGGGCGCTGTCGACCGCCTGCTGCAGTCCCCGGACTACCGAGCGGAGGGTGGCATCTGCCGGCCGTCGAGCTGGGGAAATTGCCACCTGGCGGTCGGCTTCGCTCCACCAGGAAGCTGAAAAAATCTCGCCACGGCGGCGAGAAAAACTACCTGAATTTACGCTTCCCCATGATAACGCCAGTGTGCCGATTTCACAATCCGTGCAATAATTGTCGGCAGTGTCGCCAAGTTGCCAGGCAGCTGCCGGCCCGCACAGCGAGCAGATTGCCGCCAAGGCCTCCGGCCACCGGGTTATCCGGCCCCTTGCTTCTCGCTATCCGCACCCGATTTGACAGGCTGCTGAAGCCCACGGCTTTGAGCCTGCAACCACTTTCAGCCAACGCCATCACCACCCAGGTCGCCCATGCCAACAAGCCATGATCTCCCCGTTTTTGACAGCCTTGCGCTGACCGTCGAGCAGCACATCGCGGAAATCCACCTCAGCCAACCCCAGAGCCGCAACAGCCTGGGGGACATCTTTTGGCGGGAATTCCCCCTGCTGCTGGACCACATCGCCCAGCGCAGCGATGTGCGGGTGGTGGTGCTCCATGGAGATGGCCCCCACTTCTGTTCCGGTATCGACCTGGGGTTTATCCGCAAGCTGCTGGCCACCGGTGGCGGCGACGACGGTCGCGCCCGGGATAGGATCAGCACCCGCATCCGCCAGCTGCAAGGGGCATTTCTCCAGCTGGAACGGCTTCCGGTGCCGGTGATTGCCGCTATCCACGGCGGCGCCATCGGCGCCGGCCTGGAGCTGGCCTGCACCGCGGATATCCGCCTGTGCAGCGCAGACGCATTTTTCCAACTGATGGAGGTCCAGGTGGCGGTGGTCGCCGACCTCGGCGGACTCCAGCGCCTGAGTCGCCAGGTGCCCACCGGCATTGCACGGGAACTGGCCTATTCCGGTCGCCGCTTTGCCGCCACCGAGGCCCTCTCCTGGGGGCTGGTCAACGCCGTTCACCCGGATCGCGACAGCCTGCTGGCGGCGGCCCGGGCGCTGGCGGCACAGATTGCCGCCAACTCGCCGCTGACCGTCAAGTACGTCAAGGAATCCCTGGTGGCGGAGGACAGCGCCGCCATCGAGCGGGAACTGCGCCAGGCGTCCATCATTCAGGTCGCCTACGGCCTGGGGGGCGACCTCGACAAGGCCCTGGAGGCCTCCCGCCGCCGGGAGACCGCCGCCTATGACCCCCTGGTCAAGCCCGAGTAGACGAACCCGCCCATGCTGGGGCAGGGCTGCCCCTGGGGCCATAACAAGCAAAGTCACCAACAACAAAGCAAGGAGAATTCCATGTCGGATGTATTTCGCAGTGATCTTTTCGCGGGCAAGACCGCCGTAGTTGCCGGTGGCACCAGCGGCATTTGCCGCCAGATTGCCAGACGCATTGGCGAGCTCGGTGCCAATATTTTTGTCCTCAGCCGCGACCAGGCCAAGATCGATGACACCCTTGCCGAATTCGCCCGGCTGGGTATCAAAGCGGGTGGCCAAAGTGCGGATGTGCGCAATTTCGACACCGTGGCCAGCGCCATGGCGAGTTGCGAGCAGATGTTCGGCAAGCTGGATATCGTGGTCTCGGGAGCGGCGGGAAATTTTATCGCCCAGGCGGAGAAAATGTCCGCCAATGCCTTTGCCACTGTGATCGGCATCGACCTGCAGGGGACCTTCCACGTGTTCCGGGCGGCCCATCAATACATGAATCCTGGCTCCTCCATGCTGGCCATCTCCGCAACCCAGGGGCAGCGCGCCGCTGCCGGCCAGGCCCATGTGTGCGCCGCCAAGGCGGGCATCGACCGCCTGTGCCAGTCCCTGGCCATCGAATGGGGACCAGCGGGGATTCGCGTTAACTCCCTGTCACCGGGCCCGGTGGCGGATACCGAGGGCATGGACCGGCTAACCCCGGGGGAACAGGCCACCAACACCTATGCCGCCACCCTCCCCGCGGGACGCTACGCCACCAAGGACGAGGTGGCGGATATCGCCATCTACCTGTCCAGCCCAGCGGCGTCCTATGTCACCGGGGCCATTATCAATTGCGACGGCGGCTCCTCCCTGGTGGGGCAGGTGGATTTTTTGTCGATGATCAGCTGACGCCTATGGCTTGGGGCAACCCGGTATCGCGCGGTCCGCGGCCAACCCTGGTTGGCCTGTTTTTACCTCCCACGGAATATCCATGAAAGTCTGGCAGGCCGACCTCTGCGTGTTCACCGCCGCCATGATCGGCGCGATCACCTACCCTATCGCCCAGTACATCCTGCAGCAGATGGATCTGCTGCTGTTTCATATCATTCGCTTTCCCCTGCTGTCCCTGCTGTTTCTGCCCCTGGTGCTACGCCAGGCCAGCGTACCCTGGCGCTCCCTGTGGCAGGCCGCGCTGCCCGGGGTGTTTTTGTGGCTGGGCATTATCTGCTGGAGCTTCGGGGTGATGCTGACCGACAAGATTGGCAGCGCCGCCTTTATCATCAGCCTGCAAAGTATTTTTGCGCCCTTCCTGTCCCGCCTGGTGTTTGGCACCCGATTGCAGCTGGGGGTTTTTGTCAGCCTGTTTATTGCCACCGGGGGCATGGCCCTGCTCAATCTGCAGCAGGGCTTTGCGGTGGATGAAGCCAGCCTGTGGATGCTGGGCTCGGCGGTATTCAACGCCTTTTATCTGATCTGCAATTCCCGCTTTGCCCGGGGTTTTTCCCCCATCACCATGAGCTGGGCCCAGTTTACCGCCTGCGGAATCCTCTCCGCCGTCGCCTCCCTGTTTGTCGGCGACTTCCATGTCGAAAGCTCCCTGCCCCTGTGGCTGGGGCTGATATTCATGGTGGTGATCTCCACCGGCCTGCGCTTTACCCTGATGACCCTGGGCCAGCAAGTCACCACGGCGGCGCGGGCCGCTTCCCTGGTGATGCTGGAGCCGGTGATGGTGGCCATCATCGGCTGGGGGTTTTTGAACTCCTACCTCACCACCCTGCAGACCGCGGGCTGTGCCTTGATTTTTGCCGCCGTGGTCTTGGTGAAGCCAAAACCCCTGCCGGAGCTCAAGCCCCAACGGCCGGCATGACTCAATTTACCGTTGCCAGCGGCACCCCCTGTCAGGCGACAAAATCCTTCCAATTGCTGCCCATGTAGTCGATAAAGGCCTCGCTCAACCCTTCGCGGCGCAGGTGCTCCCGGGTCACCGGGGTGGCCGCGGGGACAAAGCCGGGGTCCGACTCCAGCAGTCGCGGGTAGTTGTGGTGGAGAATACCGGCGCGGCCGAGGAGCACGAAGTCGCAACCGTTGTCCAGGCAGAAGTCCACATCCGCGGCAGTGGCGATCTTGCCCGCCACACCCAGCTTGATATCCCCCCGCTCCAGCTCGGTAAAATAGGACATCAAGGAGCGGCCCCGGTGCGCCTCTTCCACCGGCTCCTTGAACACATTCCACAGGGACATGTCGAGGAAATCAATCTGCCGGGCGGCAAACAGGGCCTTTGCGGTGGCCACCGCCTCCAGCAGAGGTACGCCGTGGCGTTCGGGGCTGAGGCGTACGCCGATGATAAAGTCGCTGCCACAACGCTGACGGATGCCGCCGACGATATCGAACAGCAACCGGCAGCGGTTCTCGAGACTGCCGCCGTATTGGTCCTGGCGCCGGTTGAACTCGGCACTGAGGAACTGGCAAAGAATGTAATTGTGGGCCCCGTGCAACTCGATGCCGTCAAAGCCAGCGGCCTTGGCCCGCTCCGCGCCGCGAATAAAGTCCTCCGCCAGTTGCGCCACTTCCGCGGTGGACAGCTCCCGGGCGCCGGTCTCGGCAAAGGGCGACGCACTTACCGGGTCGCAGCCGATCAGCTCCCGGGGCGAGCGAATACCCGCGTGGTGGAGTTGGACCACCGCCAGGCTGCCCTTGTCCTTGATGGCCCCCGCCAGCCTGGTGAGGCCCGGCAGATGAACGTCGGAGAAGATACCCAGCTGGCCGGGAAAGCCCTGCCCCACCGCCTGAACATGGGCGGCAGCGGTCATGGTGAGACCAAAGCCACCCTCGGCGCGCAGGGTCAGCCAGTGAAACTCCTCCTCCGACAGGGTGCCGTCGGGGTGGCTCTGCAGATTGGTGAGGGGCGCCAGCATCAGGCGATTTTTCATCTCCCGGCCACAGGGAAAACTCAGGGTATCGAAAACGTCGGTCATGGTATTCCTCGTCTCTTGAAAAGCTATTGTTCAAGCCTGTAAAACAGGCTCATGGTAAACTTGGGCCATCCTTCAATTCACTTCAGCCACCACAGGGTGAACCATGACAGCCCAGTTCGAAAACCTGATCTATGACCTAAGCGCCACAGGCACCGCGACCATTACCCTCAACAGGCCCGAGGTGCTCAACAGCCAGAACCAGCAACTGATGGTGGAGTTGGACGGCCATCACCAGAGCCGATGGGGACCCCGAAGTGCGCGCCATTCTGATCACAGGCGCCGGCAAGGGCTTTTGCGCCGGGGCCGACCTGGGCAAGGTGGAACTCGATAAAACCCCAGCCGCCCAGGCGGCGCGGGAAGAGGTTACCCGCAGCCAGATGAACGACTACCTGAACCCCATTGTCGCCGCCCTGGTTGCCAGCGACAAACCTGTGGTTACCGCGGTCAACGGGGTGGCCGCCGGCGGCGGCATGGGCATTGCCCTGGCGGCGGATATCTGTATCGCTGCCGATTCCGCCAGTTTTGTTCAGGTCTTTATTCCCCAGTTGGGAATCATTCCCGACATGGGCTGCACCTGGATGCTGCCGCGCCTGATCGGCCGCGCCCGCGCCCAGGGCCTGGCCCTGTTGGGGGAAAAACTCTCCGCCCCCGAGGCCGAGGCCTGGGGGTTGATCTGGAAAACCTGTCCCCCTGCGGAGCTCCTGGAAAACGCCACAGCCCTGGCCGACAAGCTCGCCCAAAGTTCGGCGTTTGGCATTGCCTCCTTCAAGCGGGCGATGCGCCATTCAGAGGACAACAGCTTCGACCAGCAACTGGCGGTGGAAGCGGAACTGCAGGCCAAATGCTGTGGCGGCAACGACTTTGCCGAGGGCTGTGACGCCTTTATCCACAAGCGCAAACCGGTGTTCAACGGCCAGTAGTTCAGGCCGTCTGCGGTGCGATCATGCGCATCGCCATCAACTGGCGATGCGCCTCGCTGAGGGGCGCCGGTTTGCCATCCACCACCGAGACCAGGGTGGCGTCGCACAGGCCGACGCAGACGCCGTCGCGAAACAGCGCCTGGGAGCAGACGTAGGAACTGTTGCCCAGGTGGCTGAACCCGGACCCCACCACCAGGGCCTGGGGAAAATGCACTTCCGCCAGATAGCTGGTGCGGTTTTCCACCAGCACAACCCTCAGGGGATTGGCGAGGGCAAACATATCGTCGCCAAATACCCCCATTTGAAACCTGGCCCTGGCGCTCTCGTAATAGCGGGCGACCGCCAGATTGTTGACATGGCCGAGGGAATCCACATCGCCAAACTGGGTGTCCACACTGAAGTGGTGAGCATAGCTGGCCAGGTCCAACCGTTGTGGATCGACTTTTCTGGACAAGGTGATTTCTCCAAGGACGCCCGCTGAGGGCGCGAATCGGCCGGTGGCCCGGGTGGTGAAATGGCAACAGCTCAGCACCCGGACGGCAACGGAGAACTGTTACTGAAAGACCTTGATTTTACTTTCGATGGTTTCGCGGCACTCTTTCACCATCCGGTCGATCAGCTCCTTGCAAGTGGGAATATCGTCGATCAAACCCATCACGGTGCCCACGGTCCAGATGCCGTCGTCGATATCGCCGGCCTCAATGCAGCGCTCGCGGCCGCGCACGCCGGCCACATAGGACTGGATGTCGGCAAAATTGGTTTCCCCCGGCTGGGCTTCGATTTCGATGACTTTTTTGGACACCGAGTTGGTGAACACCCGGCTGGTGTTGCGCAGGGTGCGGAAAATCAGGGTGGTTTGGGTCTCGTCGGCATCCACCATCGCCTGCTTCATGTTCTGGTGCACCGGCGCTTCTACGGTAGCCACGAAACGGGAACCCATATTGACCCCCTCGGCCCCCAGCATCATGCAGGCGGCCATCTGGGCCCCGGTGCCGATACCGCCGGAGGCCAGCATGGGCACTTTCAACTTGGCATAGGCGGCGGGCAGCAGCACCAGGTTGGCGACATCGTCCTCACCCGGGTGGCCGGCACACTCAAAGCCATCGACGCTCACCGCATCGACGCCGGCGCGCTCTGCGCTCAGGGAGTGGCGCACGGAGGTACACTTGTGAATGATCTTGATCCCCGCTTCCTTAAAGCCGGGGATGAATTCCTTGGGGCTGCGACCGGCGGTTTCCACCACCTTGATACCCTCCTCGATAATCACCTTCACATACTCGCCGTAGGGTGGCGGGTTAATGGAGGGCAGGATGGTCAGGTTGACGCCAAAGGGCTTGCTGGTCATTTCCCGGCAGCGACGGATTTCCTTGCGCAAATCTTCCGGGGTGGGCTGGGTCAGGGCGGTGAGGATACCCAGGCCGCCGGCGTTGGACACGGCGGCAGCCAGCTCGGCGCGCCCCACCCACATCATGCCGCCCTGGATGATCGGGTACTCAATACCCAGCATTTCAGTAATCTTGGTTTTCACGTTGTATACCTGCACATTGTTAGGTTGAAAAAAATGCGTAACCGCTCAAGACGGACTACTTGCCGGTAAAGACGGGTTTACGCTTATCAAAAAACGCCTGAATAGCCTCCTTGCTGTCTTCACTGTTGGAGCACATGCTTTGCAAGCTGGCCTCCAGGCGCATGGTGTCGGAGAGATCCATGCGCACCGCCTGCTGCAACACCTGCTTGGAAAACTTCAGGGTCAGGGGCGCTGCGTGGCTAAGGCGCTCGGCCCAGGCCTGGGCCTCCTCGTGGAGCTTTTCATCGTCGACCACCTTGTTGACCAGGCCGTAGTCGAGGGCGTCCCGGGCAATGATGCGGCCAGCTTCGGCGATCACCTGGTAGGCGCGCTTGTAGCCGATATTGTGCACCAGGTGCCAGCACATGCCGCCGTCGGGGATCAGGCCCACATTGGCGAACGCCAGGTAAATATAGGCATTTTCACCCATGATGATCAGGTCACAGGCCAGCGCCAGGGAGGCACCGACACCGGCACAGGGTCCGTGGACGGCGGCGATAACCGGCTTTGGACAGTGGAGGATCTGGTTGAACACACTCTTGTATTCGTCCTCCAGCAGGCTGTAGGTATCGTGTTTATCCGACGCTTCCTGAAGGTCAGTGCCGGAACTGAAACCCTTGCCGATGGCATTGATGACAATAACCTTGACCCCTGGATCACTGGCGGCGCCACTGACGGCGGCGAGAATATCGTCCCGCAATCCGGCATGAATGGCGTTCATCGCCTCGGGGCGGTTGAGGGTAATGGTGGCAACCCGGTTGTTGATCCCGTACAGAATGTGATTGAAGCTCATAGCGATGGACTCCTCGGCACTCATAGCAAAACCCCATTGGCGCGCAGTTCGGCAATCTTTTGGTCGGAAAACCCGTATTCGCGAAGGGCGTCTTCGGCGCCGAAGCCGGCGGCCCTGGGGCCGTGGCGGACTTCGGAAGCCGTGCGGCTGAAGCGCGGCGCCGGGCCTGGCTGGACCTGGCCATCCACGGTGATATAGGTACCGCGGGCCTGGTTGTGGGGGTGATTTGGCGCCTCGGTAAACGGCAGCACAGGGGCGAAACAAACGTCCGTGCCCTCCATGATGGCGCACCACTCGGCCTGGGTCTTGGTCTTGATCACAGCGGCCAGCTCCGCCTTCAGGGCGGGCCACTGGCTCTTGTCTTCCTTGAGGGCGGTGAAACGCTCCCTGTCGACACCGGTCTTTTCCACCAGCAAGGCATAGAACTGGGGCTCAATGGAGCCGATGGACACATACTTGCCATCGGCGGTTTGGTAGGTGTCGTAGAAGTGGGCGCCGCCATCGAGCATATTGACGCCGCGATCAGTGGCATCCCAGCTGCCGGAGGCGTGCATGCTGTGCATCATCCACATCAGCATGGCGGAGCCGTCGGTCATGGCGCTGTCGATCACCTGGCCGACGCCGGATTTCTGGGCCTCCAGGAGTGCGGCGAGGATCCCCATGGCGTGCAGCATGCCGCCGCCACCGAAGTCACCCACCAGGTTCATGGGCGGTACCGGGCGCTCCCCGGGGCGGCCGCAGGCGTGGAGTGGCCCGGTGATGGAGATGTAGTTGATGTCGTGGCCGGCGGCCATGGCCAGGGGACCGGTCTGGCCCCAGCCGGTCATCCGGGCGTAGATCAGTTTGGGGTTGCGGGCCAGGCACACCTCGGGGCCAAAGCCCAGGCGCTCGGTGACCCCGGGGCGAAAACCCTCACTCAGCACATCCGCCTGCGCCACCAGCTTGAGCAGGGTCTCCACCCCCTCCGGGCTCTTCAGGTTGAGGGCGATGGAGCGCTTGCCACGAAAGCTGACATCCGTCAGAC
>CAZWUP010000019.1:0-20322 GCA_964637045.1 uncultured Porticoccaceae bacterium
TGTCGTCGCCCAGCAGGGGGTGGCCCGCCAACTGGCAGTGGACCCGGATCTGGTGGGTGCGGCCGGTCTCCAGGGTCACCTCCAGCAGGGTCATACCCGCCAGTCGCTGGCGCACGGCGAAGCGGGTCACCGCCCGCTTGCCCTCCCGACTGGCGCGGACGAACTTCTCACCGGAGGCCTGGGTTATCTTGTCCAGCGGCGCGTCAATGATATTCAACCCCCTGGGCCACTCCCCCAGCACCAGGGCCAGGTAGACCTTGGCGACCTGGTGCTGGCGGAGCTGGTCCTGGAGATGGCGCAGCGCCGCCCGTTTCTTGGCCACCAGCAAACAGCCAGATGTGCCGCGGTCGAGGCGATGCACCAACTCCAGGGTGGTATTCGGTCTGGTGGCCCGCAGCGCCTCGATCAACCCCAGGTTGACCCCGCTGCCGCCGTGGACCGCCAGCCCGGAGGGCTTGTCGATCACCAGCAGCTCGTCGTTTTCAAACAGCACGCTGGCCTCCAGGTGGGAGCGCAGGGAGGCTCCGGGGGCGGCCACCGGGCCTGGCTCGCTGACCCGAATCGGCGGCACCCGCACGCTGTCTCCGGATTCCAGCCGGTACTCCGGCTTGATCCGCCCCTTGTTGACCCGCACCTCCCCCTTGCGCAGCAGGCGGTAAATGCGGGACTTGGGCACCCCCTTGAGGCGGGTGATAAGGAAGTTGTCGATCCGCTGCCCGGCCTCGTCGTCGGCTATGGTATAAAAGCTGACGCCAGCACCTGGATTGGCAGTTTCAGCCATGACATGACTCCGGCCTGGGGCCCGATTGCAGAAGGCGGGGATTCTACCAGCTGGCGGATAATTGAAGAAATCCACTTTATTTTTGCTATCTCATTGATCAAAAAGAGGAACTTTGATAGGATCCGGCGGCTGCGCAAATTGCCGGGCTGCGGACTGTAGCCACCCGGCGCGCCAGTGCTTGAAAAACCGTAGTTCACGGACCAATTTACATGAAGTCTGCTACACACAAAGGACAGACTCCATACGACGTCACCACTGACGACACAGATTAGCTCTGACAGTTAGACAAGGTTAGCAGTACCTTAGCAACAGACATGCTGGAAGCAGGCCCTTGCCGGTCGAGGCCTGATAAGTGAATGGTAGGAAAGATTCCCCTAGAGGAACCCAGCAGAACACATTGTTATAAGTAGGAAACAGGAAACCGCATTTCACAGTAGACGCACAACATGGCAGACAAACGTGGCTCTCCCAGCCCCATGGTTTGATTGCGCGACCGGACAGTATCCGGACCTGTGGCCGTTCCCTTTTTTAACACCAACAACCTTTGCCAACCCTCGGGGTTAAATCTGTTGTCCTTCACCATTAAGGATCAGACAGATGAAAAGAATGCTTATCAACGCCACGCAGGCGGAAGAACTGCGTGTAGCCCTGGTGGACGGCCAGCGCCTTTACGACCTGGATATCGAAAACCGAACCCACGAACAGAAAAAGGCCAATATCTACAAGGGCAGGATCGCCCGGGTGGAGCCCAGCCTGGAGGCGGCCTTTGTCGACTACGGCGCCGAGCGCCACGGCTTTTTGCCCCTCAAGGAAATCTCCCGGGACTACTTCACCAAGGGCGGTGACAGCCAGGGCAAGGTGCGCATCCAGGATGTGCTCAAGGAAGGCACCGAAGTCATCGTCCAGGTGGACAAGGAAGAGCGCGGCAACAAGGGGGCGGCGCTGACTACCTTTATCAGCCTGGCCGGCCGCTACCTGGTGCTGATGCCCAACAACCCCAGGGCCGGGGGCATCTCCCGCCGCATCGAGGGCGACGAGCGCAATGAGCTGCGGGAAGCCATGCGCGAACTCAATATCCCCACCGGCACCGGCGTCATTATCCGCACTGCGGGTATCGGCCGCACCCCGGAAGAACTCCAGTGGGACCTGGACTACCTGGTCCACCTGTGGGACACCATCAAGGGTGAAGCCGACAAGGCCTCCGCCCCCAGCTTTCTGTTCCAGGAAAGCAACGTCATTATCCGCGCCATTCGCGACTACCTGCGCCCGGATATCGGCGAGGTGATCGTCGACACCCGCGACGCCTACAACCTGTGCTCGGCGTTTATCACCCAGGTCATGCCCTCCTTCAACAGCAGGGTCAAGCTGTACCAGGATCCGATCCCCCTGTTCAACCGCTACCAGGTGGAAAACCAGATCGAAACCGCCTTTGTGCGGGAAGTGAAACTGCCCTCTGGCGGCTCCATTGTGATCGACATCACCGAGGCCCTGGTGTCCATCGACATCAACTCCTCCCGGGCCACCAAGGGCGGCGATATCGAGGAAACCGCCACCCAGACCAACCTGGAGGCGGCCGACGAAATCGCCCGCCAGCTGCGGCTGCGGGACATGGGCGGCCTGATCGTGATCGACTTTATAGACATGGGCAACGCCAAGAACCAGCGGGACGTGGAAAACCGCATGAAAAAGGCCCTGGAGCTGGACCGCGCCCGGGTCCAGGTGGGGCGGATTTCCCGCTTTGGCCTGCTCGAGATGTCCCGCCAGCGGCTGCGGCCCTCCCTGGAGGAAACCACCTTCAAGGTCTGCCCCCGCTGCGACGGCCAGGGCACCATCCGCGGCACCCGCTCCCTGGCCCTGTCGATCCTGCGCCTGATGGAAGAGGAGGCGCAAAAGGAGTTCAGCGCCGAGATTCGCGCCATCACCCCGGTGCCTGTAGCCACTTTCCTGCTCAATGAAAAGCGCGCCGAGATCGCCGACATTGAACGCCGCAACAACCTCAAGATCCTGGTGATCCCCAACACCCATATGGAGACTCCCCAGTACGAGGTCCAGCGCTTCCGCGAACAGGACGAACTGGTGGGCGTCACCAGCTACAAGCTCGCCGAGGACCTGGCCCCGGAAAACACCCTGGAGCTGGCTTCCCCTGAGCCATTACCCGTACTTCAGCAGCCCGCGGTCCAGCACCTGGCCCCCAGCCAGCCAGCCCCCGCCGGACGCCCGGAAAAAGAGCCGCAGGCAACACCGGAGCCCGCCGCCGCTCCGGCTCCCGCCCCCGCACCTGCGGCCGCCAAATCCGGCTTGCTGCAGCGCATTGTCGGCCTGTTTCGCCCCGCCGAGGAGCCCGCCCAGGAGGCCAAGCCCGCCGCCACCCCTGCCAAGCCCAAGCCCAAGGCGGAGGACAGCAAGGACGGCCGCCGTTCCGACAACCGGGGCGAGCGCAGACCCAACAACAACCGCAGGCGCAGCCCCCGCAACACCAGGGGCGCCCAGGATGGCGAACGGCGCCCCGCAGCCGAGCCCAGTGCCCAGGAACCCCGCGCCGAAAGAACTGACAGAGCTGACAGAGCTGACAGAGCTGACAACAAGCGTGAACCCACCAGGGAAAAACGTCAGACCAGGCCGCCGCGGGAGCGCCAGCCAAAGGTGGAGACCGACGCCGAACTCCCGCTCGAAACTGCAGTGGACACCGGAGCCAGGGAACAGGACACCGAGCGCACCGCCAACCTGCCACCCCAGCGCGAAAGCACCAAGCGCCGGGAGCCCCGCCGCATTCGCGAGCGCCCCGAGCTGCCGGAAGAGCTGAAGCAACTGAAAGAAGCCGCCCTGCGACCCGAAACCCCTGCTGCTGCCGGCGCCGCTGCCAGCACTGTGGCGACGGCTGAAGCGCCGGCGGCCACCACCGCAGCCAGCGCCCCCCGGCAAGAGGCCCCAGCCGCCTACCAACCCGACACCCAGCCCGAGGAAAAGGCGGCCGCGGAAGAAACGCCAGCGCCAGAGGCCCCCAGCCGGCAAGCCGAAACGGCGGCAACCCCTGTTCAACCACAGGCGGACATCCAGCAGGAACCCACCGCCGAGGTTGAGCCTGAAGCCACTGCAGACAACAGCCCCCCCCAGGAGGAGCAGCCAGCAGACACCGATGACTCCGCCAAGCCTGACGAGCCAGCCGCTGTCACCACCCCAGAGGAAGAGCCCGCCGCTACCAGCCCAGAGCCAGGCCCGGTTGACCACAGGGCCGAGCCCGCAAGCGAGGAATCCGTCGCCGAGATTCAACCCTCGAGCGACCTGGAACAGAGCCGGGAATCGAGTGCGGCAACACCAGCCGCCGAGCAGCAGACCACGGCGCCGACAACTGCCGAACCGGCAGTGGAAACCCCGGAGCCCCCGGCAGCCAGCGGCCCCGAACCCCAGGGCGGCAGCTTCCGTGCGGTCAACGACCCCAGGATCGCGCCCAAGACCACAGCCGCGGTGGAAGTCACCACCGAGGCTCCGGTATTTGCCATGAGTCCCGCTCTGGACACCAGCCAGCCAGCCCCCATCAGCGTCCCGGAAGCAGAGTTCAAGCGCCCCGCCAACGACCCCAGGGCGGCCCGCAGGGCAGCCCACAAGGAGACGGCAGACAAAGCCCCGGAGGAGCTTCCCGAACAACAGGACTAAACGGAAAAAACAGGGATTAGACCTTGCCTGGATAACGCTGCAAGGTATAATCCCTGCCTCAATCCGGAGGGGTGGCAGAGCGGTTGAATGCACCGGTCTTGAAAACCGGCGATGTGCGAGCATCCCAGGGTTCGAATCCCTGCCCCTCCGCCATAAATTTATCAACCCGGCTTTATGCCGGGTTTTTTAATTTACACACAAGTCAGATGCAAAGGCTTCACTGCGGTGGTGGCCGAGGGCAGAGGTTTCCAGCACCAGCCCGAATCAATCCCCGTCCAGCCCCACCCCGCCGCCGTCTATCCTCGACTGAGGGAGGCTCTGGGGACAGCTATTTTGCTGCCGGATCATTAGCCCCCCGAGCCTTTTTCGCGGGCCTCAGGTCCTTGATATAGAGCCGGTTTTGCTCGCGCCGTTCAAGGGTGAACAAACCGATCCCCCGCACCAGTTCGCTGAGTTTTTCATAGCCGTAGTTGCGCGGGTCGAATTCCGGCATCTGGTTGGCGATATGACTGCCCACGGGCCCCAGATCTGCCCAGCCATCATCGTCGGAGGCGGACACTATGGCCTGGCGGAACAGGTTGCACAGCTTGGCGTCCTGGCGCAGCTGCTGGCTGGACAGCCGGGTGATGGCCTGGCTGCCATCGCTGGCGGCGGCGGCGAAAACCTCGGTGTAGATAAAGCGGTCACAGGCGGCGACAAAGGGGCGCGGCGTCTTTTGCTCGCCAAAACCGTACACCACCTTGCCGGACTCCCTGATGCGCGCCGCCAGGCGGGTGAAATCGCTGTCGCTGGAGACAATACAGAAACCGCCGAAATCCCCGGTGTAGAGCAGGTCCATGGCGTCGATAATCATCGCGCTGTCAGTGGCATTCTTGCCCGCGGTATAGGCAAATTGCTGGATGGGCTGGATGGAGTGTTCGAGCAGGGCCTGCTTCCATTTGCCGAGGCTGGGGGTAGTCCAGTCGCCGTAGATCCGCTTGACACTCGCCACCCCCAACTTGGCCACCTCCGACAGCAGGCCCTCGATGATGGCCGGGTTGGCATTGTCGGCGTCGATCAGTACGGCGAGGCCGAGTTCCCTGTTGGTTCCCTGCATGGCTGGGGTGCTCCCAAAGTTGGCTGTCATTATTCACCCGGCAAGCCAATAGGTGTCCCCACCCGTTGCCTCAGCTAGGCGACTTTGCCGGCGGTACCTGTCAATAATCCTCCAAAAAAATCACATGGTAGGCCGGTTCTTCATAGGGGTGTGCGCTGTGCAGAGCCTCGATGGCGGCTTCCAGCAGGTGCTCCTCGCAGACCATCTCCACCTTGTATTCCCGGACCTGCTCGGTCCAACCCTGTGTGCCGAGGAAGGGATTGCTGCCCTCGAGGGGGCGAAACTGGCCCTGGCCCAGGGTCTGCCAGCAGCAGCTGTCGTAATTGCCGATGGTGCCCGCGCCAGTGGCAAAGACCGCCGTTTTGACGATCTCCAGGTGAGTTTCCGGGACGTAAAAGCAAAGTTGATACACGGCGCGATCAGTACAGCAGGGTATAGATTTTGCGCTGGAATTCGATGGCCAGGGGGTTGCCTTTGCCCAGGGTGGCGAGAATATCCAGGTAGATCTTGCGGGCGCCGCCATCGCGGAAATTGCGGTCGGTCTGCAAGACGCCATAGAGCAATTCCAGGGCCTCCCGGTGATGGCTGTGCTGACTGAACTGCACCGCCAGTTCGTAGGCCAGCTCAAGATTGTCGGGGTCGCGATTGAGCTTTTCCTCCAGCTCGCGAATCTCCGGCGTCTTGGCGGACTCCTCCATCAGGTCCAACTGGGCCACCAGCTGCTGATAGTTGACATCCCGGTCCGCCAGGAGCACGGCGTCGAGCACCGCCTTGGCCTCTTCCAGGTAGCGCAATTCGAGGCACAGCTGGGCCAGGGCCAGGGCGATATCGGCCTGCTTGTTGGAGTCCCGGTAGGCGTCCCGCAGCAGGGCCACGGCACCGTTGAGGTCTCCCTGCTCCGCCAGTTCGCGGGCGGCAACCAGCATCCGGTCCCAGGGCTTGGGCAAATACTGGTCGAGGAACTTGCGCACCTGGGATTCCGGCTGGGCGCCCTGAAAGGCGTTGAGGGGCTGACCGTCCTTCATGATCACCACCGTGGGCAGGCTGCGCACGCCGAACTGGGCGGCGATTTCCTGGTACTGATCGGCGTTGACCTTGGCCAGCAGGAAGTCGCCGCTATACTCCTTGGCCAGCTTTTCCAGCACCGGCATCAGGGCCTTGCAGGGGGCGCACCAGTCGGCCCAGAAGTCCACCAGCACCGGGCGCTGCTTGGATTCCTCAATCAGGTATTGCTGGGCGTTGTCGTAAGTAATATCAACGATATTCGGGTTCATGAATGCTCCGGGTCAGCCACCAGGGGCGGCAGGTTATTGCGTGGCCACTTGTATCGGCACTGGTGTACAACGGGGTTTATGGGGCTTTATCGCCGTCATTGCAAGGCTTTGGCCCTGATCAGCCAGCAGCGGTGAATTTTTGGGTTGCGCTCGAAGTCGGGCGGGATGGTTCGCGGGCTGATGTCCTCCACATGGTAGCGCTCAGTGACGCCATCGGCCATCTTGAAGCGGCGAAAGTTGTTGGAGAAAATCAGGGTGCCGCCGGGTGCCAGCAGCGCCATGGCCCTGGCGATCATATCCGGGTGATCCCGCTGCACATCCAGCACCTCGGTCATTTTCTTGGAGTTGGAAAACGTCGGCGGGTCGAGGAAGATCAGGTCGTAGCTGCCCTCCCCCTGGGCCAGCCACTCCAGGCAGTCGGCGCGCAGGGTCTGATGGCGAGCGCGGTCCATTTTGTTGAGATCGAAATTGCGCTTTGCCCAGTCGAGGTAGGTGTTGGACATATCGATACTCAGGCTGCTCACCGCCCCGCCCAGGGCGGCGTGTACCGTGGCCACCGCTGTGTAGCAGAACAGATTGAGAAAGCGCTTGCCCCTGGCCAGGGAACGAATCATCTCCCGCACCGGCCGGTGATCGAGAAACAGGCCGGTGTCGAGGTAATCCTTGAGGTTGACCTCCACCCGCGCCGGACCTTCCGACACCACAAAGCCACTGCCCTTCTGGCTCCAGGGACTGTTCTGGGGGCTGAGAGGCTGGTACTGGCTTTCGCCGCTCTGGCGGCGACGCTCCTTGAACACGATGCGCTCCCTGCTCTCCGGAAACAGGTGAAACAGGGCCTGGCGCACCTCCCCCAGGCGACGGCGGGCCGCCTGGGGGTCCACCGTTGCCGGCGGCGCGTATTCCTGGACGTGGATGGCATCGCCGTAGACGTCCACCGCCACCGCATACTCCGGCAGGTCGCTGTCGTAAAGGCGGTAGCAGCTGACGCCCTCCCGCGCCAGCCACGGCTTGAGGCGGCGGGCATTCTTTTCCAGACGGTTGACCAGCATGCGCACATTGGCGGACAGCTCCCGCGGCGGCTGCTCCTGCTCGGCACTTTGCCGGTCCGCATCGCGCAGGGCAAACATCAGCAAGCGCGCCGGGATGGTGCCGTTGTAGAGGTTGTAGGTCTTGTCCGCCCGCAGTCTCAGCTCCTGGGCGAGATCCGGGTTGCCGGTGAACACCCCCAGCTTCCAGCCGGGAAATTCCCGTTTGGCCAACTCCCCCAACTCCCGGTAGAGGGGGCGCAGCTCTTCGATTTCGCCCCAGCGCTCGCCGTAGGGGGGGTTGGTGAGAATCAGGCCCGCCCCCCCCAGCGCCCTGTGGGTGGGGCGTTTGAGGGCGGACACCGGGCGCGGGGAAACCCGCACCACTTTTTCCAAACCGGCGGCGGCAATATTCGCCTCCGCGGCGGCGACTGCCCTGGCGTCCTTGTCGTAGCCGCGAATTTCCGGCAACTCAGCGGCCAGCCCCTGCTCCCGGCGAGCCTCGGCCTCGGCGCGAAGACTGTGCCACAACTGGCGGTCAAACTGCCGCCAGCGCAGAAAGCCATAGTGCTGACGCAACAACCCCGGGGCAATATCGGCGGCCATCATGGCGCCCTCCACCAACAGGGTGCCACTGCCACACAGGGGGTCGATCAGCGCCCCGCCACCGGCCGCCACCTCGGGCCACCCGGCGCGCAGCAACAGGGCTGCCGCGAGGTTTTCCTTGAGGGGGGCTGGCACCATCACCTGGCGGTAACCGCGGCGGTGGAGGCTACCCCCGGACAGGTCCAGGCTGAGGGCCACCCGATCCCTGGCAAGATAGGCATTGATGCGCAGGTCGGGCTTCTTGAGATCGACACTGGGCCGAGCACCGGTCAGCCCCTGGATCTGGTCGACCACCGCGTCCTTGATTTTCTGGGCGCCAAACTGGGAGTGGCGAATGGCGTCGCTGCGCCCGGCAAAGTCCACGGCAAAGGAGGTGTCGGCATCCAGGTGTTCCAGCCACTGGATGCTGCCAGCGCCCCGATAGAGATCGTCGGCGGAATTGACCTCGAGCCGGGCCAGGGGCAACAGCACTCGGTTGGCGAGCCGGGACCACAGACAAATCCGGTAGGCCAGCTCTGGCGGCCCACTGGCGTAGACCCCGGCGACGGTTTCCCGGGCCGAGGCGGCGCCCAGGGCAAGGACTTCCGCCAGCAGCAGAGACTCCAGCCCCTTGGGGCAATTGACAAAGACCTCGGGTATCGACATGGGCTGTAGCGAACTCCTTGATTACCAATTGGCATTAAAACACCAGACCGATAGAAACATTAAATCTTCGACACTGGTGGCTGAATTTGGTCCACTGGACTGCCGGCGACCTGTATTTCCCAACTTCGACTACAGGGTAGTTGTCCCAGTTTTGGCGACAGGGTCATCGGTTGACGTTGTCAGTTCTCCCCGCCCGCAACGGGCGCAACAAAGCTCAAAGGAGCCATAACCTATGAGAAGTCAGAAACGTGACGCATCCCACCGCGCATTCCTTCGAGGCTACCAGGCCGGTTTTGACATGAAAACCAAAAGCCTGTGTCCCTACCAAACGGATTCCAGCCCGGGCCAGGAGTGGCTGCGAGGGTGGAGAGAAGGCCGCGTGGACCAGTGGCAGGGCTTCAACCCTCAGGCCTGCCAGCAAAAAGTTTCTGCAATGTAATCTTTTCAACCCCTTACAGGCGCCGCAAGGCGCCTTTTTAGTGTCTGGAGTCAGCCCCCCATCGGGCCGGCCCCGGCGCGCCACCCGGGCTGCGAGGTCAAAAATATCCGAGCTAGATGTCTTTCGGGTCGGCCCCCACAATCGGCTGGACAAAAACCCAGGGGCTGAGCACCACCGCCCACATCAGGGTATCCGCCTCATACCAGCTGGCGGCCTGGTGGTCCGCCACCGGCCCCACCTTGCCGTCGCCGATCCAGACTTCCAGTTGCCGCTTGTTGTCCGCCATCACCTCGCTGCCCACCGCCACCAGGTCCAGCTGGGGATCCACAGCGATGGCGGCGCCCGAGGCAAAATAGCGCTGCAGCTCCCGCCAGGGAATCTTGGCGGTTTCCGTATTGAGCAGGGCCTTCCTGACCTCGGGGTCTGAGGTGTCGTGGCTATCGGCTGTCATTGGCGCCCTCCTGAATCCTCTATCTGTAATACAGGGCCTGCTGCCGGAGTTTGAGCTTTTCCGGCCGCTTCAGCTTTTTGATGGCGGCCTCCCGCTGCAGGGCGGGCCCCCGGCCCGGCTGCAGCTCCAGGAACACCACCCCCAGGGGCTGGCGACCGGCGAAGAACCTGGCACCGACCCGGCTGCCGCAGTGTTCGCGAAAACGCCGGGCGATATCCGTGGTCACCCCGGTGTACAGCGAGCCATCATCGGCCTCAATCATGTAGACCCACCAGTTCATGCCCCAGTGCAGGCCCGTTGCCGCGGGTTCACGGCTGCGCCCTTAACACGTCATCGCAACGCCGGCACCGGTACAGGGACCTGCCGCCGAGGATGCGGCGATGGCGCTGCGGCCCCAGCTGATGACTGCCACACCGGCAGTGATAGGTGTAGGTGGTCACCCGGCGCTGAGGGATCCCCGCCAGGGAATAGGACGAGGTGACACTGGGATCGGCGCCAAACACCGCCATCAGCGCCTTCCACTCCCGGCCGTGGGGACGGATATTGCGCAGCCCGTAGACCCTGTCTGTCAGGTAGTGGGCCACCTCGTGGGGCACAGTCACCGTCAGGCTCTCCTCGTAGTGAAGGGCAAAAATCCAGGGATTGTAGCGAATCTCCCGCCGCTCACCCCGCACCCGGTACATGCCCGAGGTCTTGCCCCTGAGGTTGAAGAGCACCGGCACTTCGCCAAAGGGGCGGCCAAAATGGGCTTCTCCCAGGGTGATAAAGGCGCGGGTGGTCTCAACCACCTGTTGCTGCTGGGCACGATTTATCGGGGTGACATGATCCATGGCCGCCATTATATACATCCACTCGGGATCCGGGGCGGTTTTAGGGCACAGCGGCCCGCAACCCTGTAGACTTGCCCCATGAAAGTTGATTTTCACTGCCACACCACAGCCTCCGACGGAACCCTCAGCCCGGCGCAACTGATCGCCCGCGCTGGCGAGTGCGGCGTTGACCTGCTGTCCATCACCGACCACGACACCCTGGCGGCATACCGGCAGCTGCCTACCCTGCCCAACGGCCTCACCCTGATCACCGGGGTGGAATTTTCCTGCCAGTGGCAGAAGCGGGGTATTCACCTGGTGGGGCTCAATGTCGACCCCGCCTCGGCGGCCATGGTGGAGGCGGTCACCGCCCAGACCCGTGCCCGCCGCTTGCGGGCGGAGATGATTGCCGAAAAGCTGGAAAAGTTCGGCGCCGAGGCCCCCCTTGCCGGCGCCCTGGCGGAGGCGGGCCACAGTGCCCCGGGGCGCCCTCACTTCGCCCGGCACCTGGCAAACTCCGGCTTTGTGGCCCACCAGGAGGAGGCATTCAAAAAATACCTGGGCACTGGCAAGCCCTGCGATATCAAGGCCTGCTGGCCCGAGCCGGGGGTGATAATAGACTGGATTCGCAGCGCCGGCGGCGTCGCCGTGCTGGCCCACCCCGGCAAGTACAACTTCACCCGCAGCAGACTGGTGGCCTTTCTTCAGGACTTCAAAACCCTGGGCGGCCAGGCCATGGAGGTGGTGTCCGGTCGCCAGCTGCCCGCCCAGACCCGTGACTTTGCCGCCCTTTGCCAACAGTTTGGACTCCTGGCCTCCCTGGGATCAGATTTCCACAGCCCCGACCAACACTGGCTGGATCTGGGGACTTACTCCACCCCGCCACTGGACATCAGTCCG
The DNA here is from genome assembly GCA_964637045.1 of uncultured Porticoccaceae bacterium. Taxonomy (GTDB): domain Bacteria; phylum Pseudomonadota; class Gammaproteobacteria; order Pseudomonadales; family Porticoccaceae; genus CAYXXZ01. The sequence goes on from CAZWUP010000019.1 coordinate 11,681, forward strand.
GTTTGGGCGCTGTGGCAGTGACTGGCAATGGACTGGGGGGTGGTCTTTGCCCATAATCTTTGTTATTTATCCGTAAGCGCCGATGACCCTGAAAAAACCACCCACCAAGGCCGAACTTCGCGAGCAACTGCTGGCGGAGGTCCGCTCCTATCTGGAGGGGGGCGGCACCGTGGAGGAGGTTCCCAGGGGCCTCAGCGGCCGCGGCGACAACACTCCCCTGCGCACCGTGTTGTTCGACAGCCCCCGGGAGGGGCGCACCTATGTCAACGACCTGGTGGCGGATATCGACGCCAGGCGCAAGCCGGCCAAGGCGGCGGCAAGCCCGCGCAAACCCGGCAAGCCCCAGCTCAAAACCATCTACGACGACTTTGGCGAACCCATTCGCAAAATCTGGGTGGAAGAATGAATGGCACTGAAATAAGCCCAACTGCGATCTAAGGCCGCAGCCCCGGGATGGCTTTTCGAGACACGCCGTGAATACATCCCTGTAGGCTCGGATGCAGCGTCCCTGCTGCATACGGTCTCAAAAAGCCATCCCGGGGCTGTGGCCGGGCTACGAAGCACCATAACGCCCTTAATTCATTGCCATTCGGTGGAAGAAAAGCTTTCGGCAGCAGCCCCACAAGGGTGACAATGCCCGCCATACCCTAGTTCACAGGACGACCATGACCTATAAAGGCAACCCCAATTTCGATCATCGCCAGCAAGACCGCATCGGTGTGCTGCTGGTCAACCTGGGCACGCCAGACGCCCCGACCCCGGCGGCCCTGCGCCGCTATCTGGGGGAGTTCCTCTGGGACCCGAGGGTGGTGGAAATCCCCCGCCCCCTGTGGTGGCTGATCCTCCACGGTATTATTCTCAGGGTCAGGCCCCGCAAGTCGGCGCGGGCCTACGCCAGCGTGTGGACCGAGGCCGGCTCGCCGCTGCTGGTACACACCCTGGCCCAGCGGGACAGGTTGCGGGAACACTTCGGGGACAGCGTTCTGGTGGAGGCCGCCATGCGCTACGGCAATCCGTCCATGGACTCCGCCCTGGATGTCCTGTGTGACCAGGGCGCACGGAAGATACTGGTACTGCCCCTCTACCCCCAGTACTGCGCCGCCACCACCGCCTCCACCTTCGATGCCCTGGCCCGCAACTTCAGCGCCAGGCGCTGGCTGCCGGAACTGCGGTTTATCAGCCACTACCACGATTTTCCCCTGTATATTCGGGCCTGTGCCGACACCATCAGCCAGTATTGGGCCCGCCACGGCAAACCTGACAAGCTGGTGTTCTCCTACCACGGCATTCCCAGGCGCAACCTGGATCTGGGGGATCCCTACCACTGCGAGTGCCACAAGACCTCGCGCCTGCTGGGTGCGGCCTTGGGGCTGGCGGAGGACGCCTGGATCACCACCTTCCAGTCCCGCTTTGGCGCCGCTGAATGGTTGCAACCCTACACCGACGCAACCCTGAAGGCCCTGCCGGGCCAGGGAGTCAACCATGTGCAGGTGTTCTGCCCGGGATTTGCCGCGGACTGTCTGGAGACCATTGAAGAAATTGATGTCGAGAACCGGCACTACTTTCTGGAAGCGGGGGGAAAGGACTTTCATTACATCCCCGCCCTCAACGCCAGCGAGGCTCATATCGACGCCCTGGCTGCTTTGGTGTCCAACCACCTGGCCGGCTGGGAGGCCAGTGTCGAAGCCGACCCTTTGCGCCAGCAGCGGGCCCAGGCGCTGGGAGCGGCCCCTGCTAGCGCTGTTTCAATTTGATTTTGGCCAGATCGGATTGGTGTGGGAGCCCGGCACCCAGGGCACTCGCTCCGCTCGCGGGGCAGGCTCTCCTCCGGGCGAAAAGAGGTGGGAAATTCGCCCTATTCGCTTCGAATCACCACCATTCGCCCGGAGGACCGGGCTCCTACAATAGAACCGGGGCATAAGGCACTATCAAATTGAAAGAGGAATGTCGTGATGCCGACGTGTTTGTCGGATTACGCTTCGCTACCAAAAGTAGGCGCTTTAGGCGATCCGACCTACGGGAGCAATGTTTCGATACCAACAGGTTTCAACACTAGAACCGGGGCATAAGGCAGTATCAAATTGAAAGAGTACTAGCCCGTGACACTCACAAAACCTGGCAGAGCACACCCGTCCTTACTCCACCCTAAAAACAAGGAAACCCTTCATGAAGATATTTGTTATTGGCGCCACCGGCTATCTTGGGTCGAATATTGCCCGCCACCTCGCTGCCCACGGCCACCGGGTCACCGGCTTTGCCCGCAACCAACAAGGCGCCGACAAAGTGCGCAACGCCGGGCACCAGGCGTATGTCGGCGACATTGCCGACCACCAGGCGCTGTGCCAGGAGGCCCTCGCTGCCGACGCCACCATCTTTGCCCCGCAATTGCTGCAGGACGAGGAACACGCCACCGTCAAGGCCCTGCTGGCGAGCCTCAAGAGCAGCGGCAAGCACTTTATTTTTACCTCCGGCACCGGGGTCCTGGGCATTCAGACCAACGGCCACTGGGTTGACGACACTTTTGCCGAAACCGACAGCTTTGAGCCGCGCCGCGCCATAAGCCTCCGGGTCGACACCGAAAACCTGGTGCGCGCCGCCGCCCGCGACGGCGTCCGCGCCATGGTCGCCCGGCCACCCATGATCTGGGGCAACGGCACCTACCCGGCGGACGCGATGATCGTCGAGTCCATTCAGAAAACCGGCGCCGCCTGCTATGTTGGTCCCGGTCTCAACATGTACTCCAATGTCCATGTCGACGACCTGGCGGAGCTGTACCGGCTGATGCTGGAAAAGGGCACGGCGGGCAACCTCTACCACTGCGTCTCGGGAGAACTCAGCAACCGCTGTATCGCGGAGTTCGTCGCCCGACGGGAAGGCTGCGAAACCCGCTCCGTGACCATGGATGAAGCCATCGAGATCTGGGGAAAATTCGCCGCGGTGATCGTCGTGGGGGCCTCCAGCCGCTCCCGCTCACCCCTGGCCCGCAGCGAACTGGGCTGGGCGCCCACCCGGGTGGACTTGATCGACGAAATCCTCCGCGGCGCCTTTGGTGGCTAGCGGGTCACGGGGGCGGAATCAAGGCTGGTATTAACCCGGCGCTATTTATCGCCGGGTGAATAACAGGTCACCATTCAGCACCTCCTCAAATAGCAGGGTAGTGAGCCGAAGCACGGTGCTGAATAGTTCCAGCAATAGTTACTTGCGGTCCTTGCCGGCCTCGGCCCTGGTCTGCTCTTTGGATTGGTCCTGATTTTCGGGTTTCTCCTGGCTCTTGGGTTGTTCCGGGGCCTGGCCCCCACAAACGCCACAGCAACTGCTCATAGGTATCTCCTGATCGGTGGGTGATTGAACAAACTCATCATAACCGAGCTTTTTGCTCAGGTACTTGATGGCCGTCAACCCGGGACGACAGGACTGGGGCTCATTTGAAAAACTGGAACAGTTTGCCGGCAATCTTGCGCAGCTGAATCTCGTCGGCGCCTTCGGTGATGCGATAGCGGCGGTGGTGGCGGTAGAGATGCTCGAAGGGCTTGTGCCGCGAATAACCGATGCCGCCGTGAACCTGCATGGCCAGGTCGGCGGCGTTGCAGGCCAGGCGGTTTGCCCGATAGTTGCACATGGAGATCTTGTCGGTGAGCACCCTGGCCACCTCCACCTTGGGAATTTCGTCCATCTGCTGGGCGGTGGCGTAGATAAACACCCGCAGCATGGCCGCCTCGGTGTGCAGCTCCACCAGGGGAAACTGTACACCCTGGTTTACCGCCAGGGGCTTACCGAAGGGCTTGCGCTCCCGGGCGTAGGCCACCGCTTCGTCAATGCAGTACTGGGCGGCGCCCAGGGATGAGGCGGCCTGGCGAATCCGGCTCTCGTGGACAAAGTGCATGGCGACGTTGAGACCGTGGTCGAGGTCGCCGAGCACCGCATCCTCCGGCACCCAGACATTGGTGAACGAGCACTTCGGGTGGTCGGTGGGCATATTGAAGGTCCACAGGTACTCGCCGACCTGGAAGCCGGGCGCATCCGTGGGCACCAGGAAGCAACCGATGCCCTTGGCGTCCCCCTGCTTGCCACTGTGGCGGGCATAGGTCAGCACGTGGCTGGCCACATGGAGCCCCGTGGTCCACATCTTTTCACCGTTGATCAGCCAGCCGTCGACACCATCGCGCTGCTGGCGCACCGCCGAGGTCTCCATCCAGGTGGCGTCGGAACCGTGGGCTTCCTCGGTGAGGCCAAAGCCCCAGAACATCCTGCGCTCCAGCAGCGGCGCCATGTACTTGGCCTTCTGCTCAGCGGTACCGAAATCCCGCAGCTGCAACGGCTGCATCAGGTTGCCGACGATGGAGCTCTCGTTCTGCAGGTCGTTGTGCAGGCCGAGCCCCTTGTGGGCCAGGTGCTCGCGGATCCGCGCCATGGCCAGGTTGGTGCCGTCCCTGCCGCCAAACTCCGCAGGCAGGGCGTAGCGGTAGTGACCGGCGGCATCGGCACGGCGCTTCATCTCCCCGAGCAGTTCCTCCCAGTCCTTGCGGGGCAGGCCACCGTTGTCCCAGTCGGTGCGGGCGTGCTCGCGGCGGTGATCGAAAAAGCGGATATTGTCGTCCTGTTGTTCAAGGGGTTTGATCTCGGCCTCGATAAAGGCGTCGAGCTCCTTGAGATAGTCTTCGATGTGCTGGGGAATGGTGAAGCCCATGGTTGTGTTCCTCGTTTTAGGTGTCTGCTGCCGGCTCGCCGGGGACCGGAGCCGGATGATGGTAGGCCCCGAGGGGGGCGGTCGCCTAACCAACGGCGGCGCTCATCCCGGCCTCGGGAGTCCCCGCTTGTTGGCGCTGCTGAACTGTCCACAGGTGGGCGTAGCGGCCACCGCTGGCCAGCAATCCATCGTGGGTGCCCTGCTCGACGATGGCGCCGTCCTCCAGCACGATGATAGTGTCCGCATCGACAATGGTGGACAGTCGATGGGCGATCACCAGGCTGGTGTGCTGACTCGCCACCTCGCGAATGGCCTTGAGAATACTCTGTTCCGAGCGGCTGTCGAGGGACGAGGTGGCTTCGTCGAAGACCATGATGGGGGGCTGCTTGAGAATGGCCCGGGCGATGGCCACCCGCTGCTTTTCGCCCCCGGACAATTTCAGCCCGCGCTCCCCCACCAGGGTGTTGCCCTCTTCCGGCAGCCTGTCGATAAACTCGTCCAGGTGGGCCATGCGGACCGCTTCCGCCACCTCGGCATCGCTGGCGCCCACCCGGCCGTAGCGGATATTGTCGAAGATGCTCATATTGAACAACACCGTATCCTGGGGCACCACGCCGATGGCTCCCCGCAGGGAGTGCTGGGTCACCTGGCGAATATCCTGACCGTCGATCAGGATCCGGCCCTCACCGGGATCATAGAAGCGAAACAGCAGCTTTAGCAGGGTGGACTTGCCCGCCCCACTGCTGCCGACAATGGCCACTTTGTGTCGCGCCGGAACGTCAAAACTGAGGCCCTTGAGGATGGTGCGCTGGGGTCCGTAGGCAAAACCCACATTGTCGAACTTCAGGGTGCCGCTGGTTACCGCCAGGGGTTGCGCCCCGGGGACATCTGCAACCCGGGGCACCCGCTCCAGCAGGGCAAACATACTTTCGATATTGGCCATGGAACCTTTCATTTCCCGATAGACAAAGCCCAGAAAATTGAGGGGCATGAAGATCTGCATCATCAGGGCGTTGATCAGCACGAAATCCCCCAGGGTCAGGTTGGCGCCCAGCACCTGTAGGCCCGCCAACACCATCGCCGCGGTCATCGCCAGGCCGATGATCAGCGCCTGGCCGCCATTGAGGGCGAACAGGGTGAGGCGGTTCTTGCGCCGCGCCTGCTCCCAGTGGTCCAGCTCCCGGTCGTACTGCTCCGCCTCGTAGGCTTCGTTGGTGAAGTACTTGACGGTCTCATAGTTCATCAGGCTGTCGATGGCCCTGGTGCTGGTGCGGGATTCGGCGCTGTTGGCCTCCCGCACGAAGCGGGTTCGCCACTCGGTGGCCACCACGGAAAAGGCCACATACAACAGCACCGCCAGCAACACGATAAGGCCAAAGCGGATATCGTAGTTCCACCACAACAGGCCCACCACCAGGGCAATTTCGAGGAAGGTGGGAAGGATATTGAAGACCATGAAGCGGAGCAAAAAGCTGATGCCGTTGACCCCCCGCTCGATATCCCGGGACAACCCGCCGGTGCGCCGGTTGAGATGAAAATCCAGGTCCAGGGAGTGGACGTGGCGAAACACCTTAAGACCGATGCGGCGCATCGCCCGCTCCGTTACCCGGCCGAACAGGGTGTCCCTCAGCTCGCCAAACATCACCGTGGCAAAACGGGCAAAGCCGTAGGCCAGCAGCAACCCCAGGGGCAGGGCCAACACCGGTGCAGCCTGGCTGCCATCCAGGTTGTCGACGATATGCTTGAGCACAAAGGGGCCACCCACGCTGGCCACCTTGGCCCCCACCAGGCACAGCAGGGCGAGCAGAATTCGCAAGCGGAATTCCAGCAGGTAGGGCACCAGTTGACGCAGGGTGGCCCAGTTGAGGGTAGCACTGGTGTCGCTGAGGTCCTGGGGTCGCATGGCGAGGGATGGCTCCACAAAACGGCCAGTATAACCCTACCGCCAACAGCCGTGGCCACAGGGTGGAGGCCGCGATGGATCATCGCGGCTCTGCCCACAGGACCACAGGTCGTTGACCACGGGTATGGCGGCGCAGCATACTGAGGCCCAGATATCTGCACTCCATCGCCAAGTCCGCCACCGACTCGAAAGATCAATAAGCTGACGGGCAAGCACCACACACATGGTGACCGCAATGAATCGATTTCTCGCTCTGCTGATGGCCGCCTGCGCACTCCTTACAGCCAGCTGTGCCGGCGGTCCCGGTGCAGAGGGGCTGGTGTCCGCGGCGCGGATTGTGGATCAGAGCATCCCCCTGTCCCTGTCCCACGATGAGGTCAGGGCAAGGCTGGGGGCACCCACGGTGACCCTGGGACCCGGGCAGGTGTATGTGTACACCTGGACTGTCCACAACGGCGCGGCCCTGTGGCTGCTGGGCGGCTCGGGCACCGCGCCCGGTGAAGACAGGCTGTTGATGGCCTCCCACCTGTTTTTCGTGGCCTTCGACAACCAGGGCCGAGTGGCCCGCAGGGGCTCGGCGATGTTCGATCCCGGTGAGGCCATTCCCCGGCAGGCGGCGCAATGGCTCGCCAGGGGGGATGTACAAATCGCCGGCAGCCCTGGGATAGACGTTCCCCCGGACGGCACCCCCCGGCTGATCCTGTACCGGCCAGAGAAGTCGGCATGCCCGATGTTCAGCTACGACACCGATACCCTCAAACCCTCGGTGGCCATCAATGGCCACCTGGTGGGGGAGGTCGCCAAGGGCCAGTACCTGGTGACCGAGACCGGCACCGCGCCCTACCTGCTCACCCTGGACCCGCAACCTGGGTACAGGCACAGCAGCCAGGATCAGGGCGCTGAGGGGAGCGAGCCGGTTTCACTGCAACTTGCGCCGGATGCCAGCGGCCAGATTTTTGTCGAAGCCTATCTCTGCGCCGGTGTAGGGCGGCTGAAAACCCACCTCGCCATCGAGAGCCCGGGGCCGGCTCTGAAACAAATCGCGGACATGAAACCCGCCTGGTAGGCCACCCGGGCTCACCGGAAGCCAGCGGGACTGTGCACGCAAACGAATTCCCGCCGTCGCCAATCCCCGCCAGCAACACCTACTGGCGAACAACAACCCAACCATAATTCAAGGTGAGTCTGATGGAAGTCAAATCCTACTGTCGTATCTGCGCCGGCCTGTGCGGCCTGGTGGTAACCGTCGAGGACAACCGGGTGGTGGCGGTGCGCCCTGACCGGGAGCATCCCGCCAGCAACGGCTTTATCTGCACCAAGGGTCTGCAGTACCCGGAGATGCACCACGGTCGCGGGCGGCTGCGCCAACCCCGGCGCCGGCGCTCCGACGGCAGCTACGAAACCATCGCCTCCGAGGCCGCACTGGACGATGTCGCCGCCAGGCTCAGCGCCATCATCGCCAACCACGGCACCAATGCCGTGGCCATGTTCTACGGCACCGGCGTGATCGGCAACCTGCCCCAACTGACCATGGCGCTGGCCTTTATGGCGGCCCTCAAGTCTCCCAGCGTGTTCTGCACCATGACCATCGACCAGTCTGCGAAATGGGTGGCGCAGGGGCGGCTCGGGTCCTGGGCCGCCGGCCGGCCGTCCTATGACGACGCCGATGTGTGGCTAATCAGCGGCTCCAACCCCCTGGTGTCCCTCAACGGCCAGAGCTTTGGCATGTCGCCCCTGGACCCGGTCAAGCGGATGAAAGCCAGTCGCCAGCGGGGCCTCAAGTTGATCGTTGTCGACCCGGTGGAAACCGAAACCGCCCGCTACGCCAGCCTCTTCCTCCAGCCGCTGCCCGGCGAGGATCCGGTGCTGTTCGCCGCCATCATCCGCCACATCCTCAGCGAAGGCTGGCACGACGCCGATTTTTGCGCCCAGTATGTCCAGGGCCTGGACGGGTTGGCGGCGGCGCTGGAGCCCTTTACCCCGGACTACGCCGCCGCCCGCTGCGGGGTGCCTGCGGCCAAGATTCGCGCCGCCGCGGAAATGTTCGCTCGG
>CAZWUP010000020.1:0-19813 GCA_964637045.1 uncultured Porticoccaceae bacterium
CGGAGGTGTCGTAGAGATTGATCAGGGCCTTGGTGGCGGGCACGGCCATGACGATCAGGATCAGCGCGGGAATCACCGTCCAGGCTATTTCAACCACGGTGCTTTCGTGGAAATTGGCGGCCTTATAGCCCTTGGATTTGCGGTGCACAATCATGCTGTAAAACATGATCGCGAACACCACGACCCCGATCACCACACAGATCCAGAAAATGATCATGTGCAGGTCATAGATTTGCCGGCTCACCTCGGTAACGCCGGGGGTCATGTTGATCACCTCACGCCAGGTTCCGCCATCTGCCAGGGTAGAGGCAGCCAGGGGAAGCAGTAGCAAGGGAGCAAGCAGACGGACAAACAGCCGCTCGATTTTAGCAAACATCGCCCTTTCTCTCCGTATTCAGCTTCTTAGATTTGACGCGCAGCCCGGCGTTTTCCCTGGTTATTTAGCACCTGGCAAGCACAAAGCGACGGGAGTATATCAGATGGATTACAGATACGTCACGATCAGTTGATCCCGATCAACCTCTGCGGGCATCTTCCCCTTTACACGCTGGGCCCGCGGATTCCAGCGCGATCGCGGGCCGGCCATATAAGCAATGGTTCTTTGCAAATCCCTCAACTGGGTCTAGGTTTGGTTGATGGACACCGTCAAAATACGCAGCGAAATCCACCAGGCCCAGTGCCATGAAGACGCCACCCACGAGCTGGCAGTACTGCTCTATCGGCGGATCCACCACCTCCACAGCGCCATCAACTTGCACAGCGCCCAACCCCACCACCAACTGCTGCTGTTTGTTCTCCGCTATGTCTCCCGCACCCCGGATCTACTGGACACCCTGCTGGAAACCACCCGCAACTCGCCCCGCGAAGAGCTCTGCGACGCCCTGGCGGAAACCTGTCTGGAGTTCTTTGTGTCGCCGCCGGCGCTGCTCTCAGGGCGCCACGGCCTCAACGGCGCCATGGGCAAGGCCTATCTCTGTCATCGCCTGGTGGAGGAGCTCAACGACTGCTGCCGGCTGAGCACCGACAACCCCTTGCTGCCGGTGGATTTCACCTGCTCCAACCTGATAGTTCACCAACTGATCGGCGAGCCCTTTGCCAACCTGCTCGACGAGCTGGTACTGCACACCACCAGCCGCTTGCGGGAGCTGGGGGCCATGTCCCTGTGCCCCGAGCGCAACTCACCCCAAAGCCGCCGCCTGGAGGCGGTTTGCCGCAGTCGCCGCCTCAGCGACGAGGCCCTGTCACCCAGCTTCAGAATTACCAGTGTCTACCCCGCCTGCACCATCCACTGAGGGCCGGCCATTGGTCAGGGCTCGATAATCTTCACCGGCTGCACCTGCCCCTCGCGCTCCTCCCGGCTTCTGTTGACCCGGGTATCCAGTTCCCGGCCCGGGTAGGACAGGCGCATTTCATCCTTGAACCCGCAGCTCACACACTCGCGAAACTGCTTGTCCCCCTCGACATACATCACCACCTTGTCCATTGCGGCGCACTTGGGGCATACCGCACCGGCAATAAAGCGTTTTGTTACCGTCACCGCTGTTCACCATTGAATCGCTGTCGTCAGGGTTTATTATACGCCCTTCTTTTTGACGACTCAGGACAGCGCCATGGCGATACGCACTTTCAAGGGCATCCACCCACAGCTGGGGGAAAGGGTCTATGTGGACCCCGCCGCCACGGTGATCGGCGACGTGGTACTGGGCGACGACGTGTCGGTATGGCCCGGCGCCGTGGTGCGCGGCGACATGCACAAGATCCGTATCGGCAGCCGCTCCAATGTCCAGGACAACGCGGTGCTGCACATCACCCACGCCAGCAACTTCAATCCCGGAGGCTGGCCGCTGATCATCGGCGACGATGTGGTGATCGGCCACCGGGCCCTGCTCCACGGCTGCACCCTGGGCAACCGCATCCTGGTGGGCAACGGCGCCATCGTCAACGACGGGGCCGTGGTGGAAGACGAGGTGATTATCGGTGCCGGCTGCGTGGTACCCCCGGGCAAGCGCCTGGAGAGCGGCTATGTCTATGTGGGCAACCCCTGCAGGCAGGGCCGCCCGCTGAAGGACTCGGAGCGCAAGTTCTTCACCTACTCACCGGCCAACTATGTGAAGCTGAAGGATCAGTATCTGGCGGAGATGTGAGACGGGAGACGGTGCCACACAGCGTCATCCCGGGCCAGAGCAGAGCTTTTCCAGGGGGTCTCGTACTTTGCAACCCGGCCGCACTTAAATCCGCAGCCCGCCATCGATCTCCAGCACCCGGCCGTTGAAGTAGTCATTGCCCAGGATAAACTCCGCCGCTTCGGCAATTTCATCGGCGTCCGCGACCCTTCCCGCCGGCACCAGTGAGGTCATCTTGGCCAGGGCCTCCTGTTTCATATTGTCGAGGATCGGGGTGCCGATAAAGCCCGGGGCAATGGCGGCGCTGCGGATGCCGTAGGGTGCCAACTCCTTGGCCCAGGTTACCGTCAGCGCAATAACCCCGGCCTTGGCCGCGGAATAGTTGCTCTGACCCCTGTTGCCCTGGGCGGAGATGCTGGAAATATTGACGATACAGCCGCCAGCGCCGCCCGTCGCCATCATCGCCGCCGCCTCGCGGCCACAGAGGAACACCCCGGTGAGATTGACATCGATGACCTCTTGCCAGAAGGCGAGGGACATCTTGTGAAGGATGCGGCCATCTTCAACCTTGACCAGCGGGCCGTCGCGTATGATGCCGGCATTGTTGATCAGGCCGTCCAAGCGGCCAAACTCTTCACCCAGGCGGGCAAACAGGGCTTCCACTTCCTCTTCGCTGCCGATATCGGCGGCATAGGTTGAGCACCCCAGGCCCTGCTCGGCGAGGCTGTCGGCAGCCTCGCCGAGCAATCTCCGGTCCCTGTCGATCAGCGCCAGTCGCGCACCCGCGCGCCCCAGGCGCCGCGCCATGGCGCGGCCCAGGCCGCCGCCGCCGCCGGTGATGGCGATAACCTTGTCTTGCAGTTGCATGGTGTTTTACCTATTGGGTTCAAGTGTCGCCAAAAAGGCCCGGATGGCGGCTACCGCCTCGGGCTCGTCGAGCATGGGGGCGTGGCCGACGCCGGGAACCTCCAGGTACCTCAGGTCCGGCTTGCGCCGCCGCATCTCGGCGACGGTGTCAGTGCTGAGGATGTCCGATAATTCACCGCGGATCAACAGCAGGGGAACCCGGTCCAGCTGGGCGAATACCGGCCACAGGTCCGCCGGCACCGCGCTGGCGTCGCTCTCCGCCATGGGTTGGGCGATGGCGGGGTCGTAGAGCAGGCGGGGCACGCCGGCTTCATCCTCGGCGTAGAGGCGGCGGGCAAAGCGCTGCCAGTGGTCCTCGCCGTAGTGGGGAAAGGCGTCCTGGTTGATCGCCCTGACCTGAGCCACGGCCTCCTGCCAGGTGGCAACCGGGGCTCCCTTGCCGACATAACCCTTGATCCGATCCAAACCCGCCGGATTCACCTCCGGGCCGATGTCATTGAGAATGACACCGGCAAAGGCGCCGGGCCTGAGGGCGTTCATCACCATGGCCATCAACCCACCCATGGAGGTCCCCACCAGCACCGGTCGCTCCAGGCCCAGCTCCGCCATCAGCAGGAACATGTCCTGGACATAGGTGGCGGGATTGTAGTTCCCCGGGTTCGGGTCCCAGGCGGACTGTCCCCGGCCCCGCTGCTCCGCGACCACCATGGGATATTGGCGGTGGAGGTGAGCGCAGAGGCCCTCGAAGTCGGCGGCGTTGCGGGTCAGCCCGTGGAGGCAAAGCAGGGTCGCGGCGCCATCGGCCCGGGTGTAGTCCCGGGCGTGGAGGCGAAGGCCATCCCTGCTCTGGTACCAGACATCCCGATAGCTTGTCATTGTCTCGCTGCTCATAGGCTCGCCGCTCCGTCCCTCAGGGGTAGGTTTGCTGGCCATGGCTCTTCCTCAGCTCCCGCTTGAGGATCTTGCCATTGGGGTTGCGGGGCAGTTCGGATACCACTATCAGATCGGCAATGCGCTGCTGCCTGCCCACCCGGGCATTGCACCAGGCCAGCAAGCCGGAAATATCCTCGAGGTGGCCGCCCCGCGGCACCACCAGGGCGATGGGTGTTTCTCCCCAGCGCTGGCTGGGGGCGGCGATAACGGCCACATCGTCAACCTCCGGGTGCTCGATCAACACCGCCTCGATGTCCTGGGGATAGATATTCTGGCCGCCGGAGAGAATCATGTCCTTTTTGCGATCCACAATGTAAAGGTAGCCCTCCTGGTCGAGGTAGCCAATGTCCCCGGAGCGCAGCCACTGGCGGCCCTCGCCATCCACCCAGCGCACCTCTTCGGTGGCCTCGGGACGATTGAAATAGCAGGGCATGGTGATTCGCCCCCGGGAGACAATTTCCCCGCTCTCCCCCGCGGCAAGACACCTGTCTTCATCGTCGAGGATGGCGATATCGGTGCCGATCAGGGGCTTGCCCACCGACTGCCAGTGACCCTCCACCTCCTCTGGCTCCAGGGTGGTGATAATGCCCTCGGTAAGGCCGTAAAGTTCGATAATGCCACAGGTAAAAACCTCGAACAGGCGCCTTTTCAAGCCCTCGTGAAGGGGCGAGCCACAGCTCATCAGGCTCTGCATGCGGGATGTGTCCACCTCCGCCAAAGCAGGGTAGTCGAGGATGCGCTGGTATTGGATGGGCACCATGGCGGTGTGGGTGATGCGCTCCTCCTCCAGATCCCGCCAAAAGTCGGCCACCTCAAACCGCCGCTGCACCACCAGGGTCCCCCCGGCCAGCAGTGTGGTGAGCATGGCCACCCAGGAGATATTGGAATACAGGCCAATGGTTACCAGGGTGCGCGCCCCGCCGTGGTAGCGCAGGGCAATGGCCAGGTCGTAGGCCCAGTCCCGGCGGCCGCGGAACGTGTGGGCGATACCCTTGGGCAGCCCTGTGGTCCCCGAGCTGTAGATGATATTGAGCAGGTCGTCGTCGCCAATGTCCACCGCCGGCGCAGTGTCCGGCTGAGAGGCGAACAACTGGTCGTACTGCTGCCAGCCGGCGGGCGCCGGGCCACAGGTGATATAACAGATGCCGTCGCCGCCGCGGTGCTGCAGCCGGGACAACTGATCGGCGCTGCAGATCACCGCTCCCGGGGCGCAATCGTCGATCATGGCCGCCAGGGCCCGGTCGTCCACCGCCAGGTTGAGGGGTACGGAGACACAGCCAGCGGTCATGATGCCAAACAGCACCTCCACCATTTCCGGGCTGTTGCACATCAATACCACAACCCGGTCGCCGCGCCCCAGGCCGAGGGCCAGAAGACCGTTGGCAACCTGGTTGCAGCGGCGGATAAAGGCGCCCCAGGTAAGGCGCTGATCGCCGCACACCAGGGCCTCCTTGCCCGCCCGCCACTTGCCGTGGAGAGCCAGGATTTCCGGCAACAGGGGTGCCGGTGAAGCAATTCTGTTCACTGTTGACCTCGCCGCTATGGATGATGGCGGCGGGCGCCTGGCCCGCCACCGACCACTGCTGTCAGAAACGGTATTCCACGGTGCCGGTGACGGTGCGCGGCGGTCCATAGAAGACCGTGGTGTTGTCCTCCAGGCCCAGGGCCGAGGGACAGCCGCCGGAGCCAAAACAATAGCCCGCGGTTTTGACATCCTCATCGGTCAAATTCTTGCCGTGGAGACCCACCAGCCAGTGCTCGTCGCTGCTCAGCCAGACGATGCTGGCATTGATCAGGTCGTGGGCCTCCTGATCGATCACCGGCACCGGGGTCTCGAACTGGACGATATCCCCCTTGTAGGACCAGTTGACGTTGACGGACAAGTCACCCTCCGCCAGTGCCGTGGTGTAGGTGAGGGCAAGATAGGCCATCTCTTCCGGGGTGTTCTGCACTTCCCGGTTGGCAGAGATATCCACGCCGTTGAACAGCCACTCTTCAATACTGGTATCCAGCAAGCTGAATGAGCCCTGGGCCCGCAGCTTTTCGGTGATCAGCAGGGTGCCCTCGAACTCGATGCCGCGAATCTCCGCCTGGCCGGCGTTGGTCACGGTGCCGACAAAGCCGTCGTTGATGCCATCGCCGTCGGAATCGGTGCCTACGGAACCCGGGATCTGCATATCCTCGTAGTCACTGTGGAACAGCGCGACATTGGTCTGGGCGCGGCCCTCGAACCAGGTTGCCTTGACGCCAATTTCGTAGGAGTCCAGGGTCTCCGGGTCAAAGCCCCGGGCCACCTCGGGAGTGGCAAAGTTGGCGCCCCGGGGATCGAAGCTCCCCGCCTTCCAGCCCTGGCTGTAGCTGGCGTAAATATTGGCGTCATCCCCCAGCTGGTAGCTGACGTTGAACCTCGGGGAAAAATCACTGTAGGTGCGGCTGGCCTCGTAGTCGCTGGTGACGGCGATCAGCACAGCGCTCGAATTGCCGAGAAAGGGTGAACCATTGCCAAAATAGTTGGCGCGGAAAATATCAGCGCTGCGCTCGTCCTCGGTGTAGCGACCGCCGATGGACAGCGACAGGCGCTCGCTGACGTCATAGGTGATATCGGCAAATGCCGACCAGGCCTCGGTGTCCACGGTACCCCCGGTGTAGGCGGTGAGGGGCAGGCCGAAGGCAAACACGCCAGTCTGGCCCAGCACCACGTCAAAGTCATTTGCCGCCCTGGCATCCAGATAATAGAGCCCCGCCACGGCGTTGATTTTGCCCTCGCTGTAGAGGAGCTGGAACTCCTGACTGAACTGTTCATTGTCATAAACCACCGGGGCATCCATATCGATGGCCGCCAGGCTGTCGAAATCGATCACCGACTCGGTGTAGTCCTCCCGCCAGGCGGAGATGGCGCGGAGGGTGATGGCGTCGCTGAGGGACCAGTCCAGGGACAGCTGGATACCCTCGGACTCGACATTGTTGTTGCCGCCAATTCCCGCCGTCGAGGGCTGGTCGCTGGCACCGGCGGTGGTATCCCGCACATCGTCCAGCACGGGTACCCCGCCAAAGGCCCCGGGGAAGGGGCGGTAGCCGGCCACCGGGTTGGAATCGTCGTCACTGTGGTCGTAGGCCAGACGAATCAACCAGTCCTCGTTGGGAGTGAATTCGGCGCTCAGGCGATAGGCCACCACATCCTTGTTGTAGTTGTCGTCGCCGGTGGTGAGGTTGTCGCCATAGCCGTCCCGCTGCAGAGAGGCCACGGTGGCCCCCACCTTGAAGGCGTCCGCCAGGGGCAGGGCGGCGGTGGCGATGACGTCCCTCTGGTTGTAGGAGCCCAGCGACCCCTTGAGCCGGAGTTCGGGTTCGTCCCCCAGGCGCCGGGTCACATATTTGATGGCGCCGCCCACCGCATTGCGACCGTAGAGAGTGCCCTGGGGCCCCCGCAGCACCTCGATGCGCTCCACGTCGTAGATATCCAGCAGTGCGCCCTGGGGGCGGGCCATGTAGACATCGTCCAGATACAGGGCCACCCCCTGCTCGAATCCCGCCAGGGGATCCTGCTGGCCGACGCCGCGAATAAAGGCGGTGAGGGTCGAGTTGGTGGCCCGGGACGGCTCCAGGGTCACACTGGGTGTCGCCTGGGCGATTTCCGTGATATCCGCCGCCCCCCGCAGCTTCAGCTCGTCTCCGGAAAAGGCGGTCACCGCAATGGGCACATCCTGGAGGCTTTCAGAGCGGCGCCGCGCGGTAACCACCACCTCTTCGATGGTCAGGGTCTGGCTCTGGGCCAGCAGGGGAAAAAGCGGTACCGCCCACAGGGTGGACAGGGAGATGGCGGCGATCAAGGGCTTGCGGTGTGATACAGGATTCATGGTGTAACCCCCAGAGGTGTTGTCGATTATTGTCATCCGGCCAGTGACAGTTCCCGGCCCGACAAGCATTTCAACGCTTGTTGAATTGAAGATATTCAACAAGCGTTGAAATGTCAACAGGTTTTTTTTACTCCTTTGCTCCGGTCGCCAACACCCTGCTCCTGCCACACCAGCGCAGCACACCCAGGCCCACCAGTCCGTAGCCAAGGGATGCGAAGATCGCCAGGGTGGCGCTCACCGCCGGGTTCGCCACACCCAGTGCCAGGTTGAGCAGAAGGTGGCCACCGCCACCGATCAAGGCGGTGGCAAACAGCAGGTGTGCGGGCAGTTCGCCCTTGACGAAGACCCCGAACACAATGGGGGTGAGAGATGCGGCGGCCAGGGTGTACACACCTTTTTGGGCAAACAGCCCCACCAGCTCGGGCGGCTGCCAGGCCAGGGCTCCGGCAATGCAGCCGACAACCACCAGTACATAGCGGGATAATGCCAGCCCGGACCCGGCCACCAGTCCCGCGCGGCTTCCCACCAGGGGGTGGTAGATGTCGTTGACCACCATGGCCGACAGGGATACCAGGATGCCGTCCAGGGTGCTCATCCCCGCCGCCAGCAGGGTGACGAACACAAAGGCCATCACATACTGCCCCCACACTGACTGGCTGTACTCGAACAGCAGGTAGGTCACCAGCACCGCGTCCTGGTCCGCCACCTCCACCCCGGCCAATCTGGCGTAAAAGCCCAGCAACAGCATCTGCGAAAACGCCACCCCCACCAGGGTGGCGGTAACGATAAATTTGCCCACATCCCCGTCCTTTTTCAGGTAGAGGATCTTGGTCAGGATATGGGGCTGCAGCATCAGCGAAAAGGTGATCACAAAACCGCTGATAAACACCGAGAAAAAGCTGTTGTAGAGACCGCTGGCGGGGTTGATCGCCGCCACATAGTGATCCCCCACCGCCGCCAGCTGGTCGAGAAAGCCAGCCTCGAAATACTTGAGTCCGCTGATGGCCAGAAACAGGGCAATCACCACCATCATGATGCCCTGCAGGGTATTGGTGTAGGCGTGGGCATAGGTGCCCCCCATCAGCACATAGGAAAAAACAAACACCAGCACCAGCACCAGTGCCACCTGGCGGGGCACAGGGAACAGGCTGCTCAGCAACAGACTGCACCCCACCAGGATCAACACCACGAAGGTGATGGACAGCAGATTGATCAGGGCGAAAAACAGGCTCAGGCTGCGGTGGCGGTAACGGTGGTAGATCCAGTCGGGAACCGTCATGGCGCCATGGGTTTCACCCAGGCGCAGAAAACCCCGGGTCAGCACCACAAAAGCCGTGAGAATTCCCGCGGAGGCGGCCACCCCGAAGTGAAGGTAGGCGGCCATGCCGTGGACATAGACGAACCCCGGGTTGATGACAAAGGTGGCGGTGGAGGCCACCGACGCCGCCAGGGTAATGCCCACCAGTACCGGGCTCATATCCCGGTTGCCGATGGAGAAGCCCTTGAAGTCCTTGGTTTTCTTCATGCCGATCCACGACAGCCACAGGGTGGCGATCAGATAGGTGGCGAGGAGCAGGTATTTAAAAATATCGGGCGTCATGGTCGGTGCCGGAATTATTATGGCTGGCAGAGTGGCCAGTTAAATTCAACACCTGTTGAATTGTCAAGGGGATTATTCCTGCCGACTCTGGGAGTCGTGATAAACTCGCCGGAAACCAGTCACCTGCCAGCCACCCCTTCTCACCATGACGGATATCGACCCCAGCATCCCCAAGAGCGAGCGCATCCTGGATGCCGCCGAGGAACTCTTTGCCCGCCACGGCTACGACGGCGTCACCCTGCGCCAGATCGCCCACCAGGCGGGGGTGGATGTGGCCCTGGCCAACTACCACTTCGGCAAGAAGACCGAGCTCTTCGAAGCGACATTTTTTCGCCGGGCGCAGATCGTCAACGATTTGCGCCGCAAGTCCCTGGAGGAACTGCAGTCCCGCAAGGGGGACGCCATCAGCGTCGAGGACATCGTCACCGCCTTTCTGCGCCCGATGCAGGCGCTACAGCTCAGCGGCGACCGCGGGTGGCAAAACTACTGTGCCCTGGTGGCCTATATCAACAGCAGTTCGGTGTGGGGCAAGGAGCTGATGCACAGCAATTTCGACACCTTGATCAGTCACTACATCGCCGCCCTGCGGGTGGCTCTGCCGGACACTGATCTGGCGAAGCTGCACTGGTGCTACCACTACCTCTCCGGTGCCCTGACCCTGACCATGGCCAATACCGGCAGGATCGACCGCCTGTCGGAAGGCCTGTGCCAGTCCGCGGACTTCCAGACCGCCTACGACCTGATGATCCCCTTTGTGGTGGCGGGGTTTGAGCGGATCTGTCAGCAACATTGACTCCCGTTGCCGTCACTATTATCAACCCGCCATGAATTATCCTCGGGTTAACAGCAGGCACGGCGGCGTAATTGGCGGGGCGGGCAAAGCGTAAAGTCAGACGAAACCGAGCCGCTATCGCCGCGAGGCTGCCAGCGCAGCCCTGAGCCCGGCAATCACCGGGCCGGTCTCCGGCCGTGTACCCCGCCACAGCAGGAAGGATTCCGCCGCCTGCTCCACCAACATCCCCAGGCCGTCGGCCGCCTCCGCACCGCACCCCCGGGCCCAGGCCATAAACACCGTGGGGCCGTCGCCGTACATCATGTCGTAGCAGTGGCAACCGGCCCCCACCAGGCCCTCGGGCAGGGGCGGCAGGTCCCCGGCCAAGCTGGCGCTGGTGCCGTTGATCACCAGCTCGAAGCGGCGCCCCGCCAGGCGGTCAAAGCCACAACCGGCCACCGGCCCGAGGTCGGCGAACAGCTCCGCCAGCTCCTCCGCCTTGGCCGGGGTGCGGTTGGCGATCACCAGCTCGGCGGGCCCCTCGGCGAGGAGGGGCTCCAGCACACCCCGCACCGCACCTCCGGCGCCGAGGATCAGCACCCGGCGCCCGCGAATGGTCCAGCCCAGATTGTGGGTGATGTCCCGCACCAGGCCGACACCATCGGTATTGTCGCCGAGGATGCCGCCATCGGGCTGCCGGACCAGGGTGTTGACGGCACCGGCCCGCCGCGCCCTGGGGGTCAGGGTGTCGGCGTAGGCGAAGGCCTCCAGCTTGAAGGGCACCGTGATGTTGAGGCCCCTGCCACCCCGGTTGAAAAAATCCTCCGCCGCCGCTTCGAAACCATCGCTGGCGACCAGCTGGCGCCGATAACTCATATCCTGGCCGGTTTGGCGGGCAAAGCTGGTGTGGATTTCCGGTGAGCGGGAGTGTGCGATGGGATTGCCGAACACGGCGTAGCTGTCGCTCATGTCACAGCCACTCGCGGGGTTTCAGGTAGTTCTGGTAGAGGTTGTCCTCCGCACTGCCGGGCTGCGGGTGCCAGTTGTACTCCCAGCGCGCCAGGGGCGGCAGAGACATCAGGATGGACTCGGTACGACCCCCGCTCTGCAGGCCAAAGTGGGTGCCGCGATCGATCACCAGGTTGAACTCCACATAGCGACCCCGGCGATAAAGCTGGAACTGTCGCTCCCGTTCCCCCCAGGGGGTGGCGGCCCTGGCCTCGACAATGGGCAGATAGGCGGCGGTGTAGCTGTCCCCCACGGCGCGCATAAAGGCAAAGCTGCGGGGGAAGGACAATTCGTTGAAGTCGTCGAAGAACAACCCGCCAATGCCGCGGGTCTCCCCCCTGTGGGGGAGGTAGAAATACTCGTCACACCAGGTTTTAAAGCGGGGATAGAGATCCGCGCCAAAGGGTTCGCAGGCGGCCCTGGCCACCCGATGCCAGTGCCGGCAGTCGTCCACCACCGGGTAATAGGGCGTCAGGTCGTAACCGCCGCCAAACCACCAAACCGGCTCCTCGCCGGGTTTCTCGGCAACAAAAAACCGCACATTGGCGTGGGAGGTGGGCACATGGGGGTTGCGGGGATGAATCACCAGGGACACCCCCATGGCCTCGAAATTGCGCCCCGCCAGCTCCGGCCGCGCGGCGGTTGCCGAGGGCGGCAGCTGGCTGCCGTGGACGTGGGAGAAATTGACGCCACCCTTTTCGAACACCCGGCCCTCGGCGATCACCCGCGAGCGGCCGCCGCCACCCTCGGCCCGGGTCCAGCGATCCTCGTGAAAGCTGGCGCCGTCCTCGAGGGCCTGAAGCTGATTGCAGATCCTCTCCTGGAGGTCCAGCAGGTAGGTTTTGACGTCATCTTTATTCACGTTTCAGGTCCCGGGTCTGAGGATCTCGCCACTGCGCAGATCGCGAATTTCACTGGGTTTGGCCGCCTTGCCCAGGGGGCCAGCCACCACATGCACGCTGTCGGCGGGAAAATAGCAGCGCACCTTGAGGGCAGTTTTGGCGGGCGGCTTGCCCTGGGGATTGGCGGAGGTGGAGACAATGGGCCCACCAAAGGCGGCGCACAGGGCCGCGGCCAGGGGATGGCGGGTCACCCGCACCGCCAGGGTACTGCGCCCCCCATTGAGCCAGGAGGGAACCAGGTCGCTGGCGGGGACCACCCAGGTGGTGGGCACCGGGCCCGCGCTGGCGAGCCGCGCCAGCTCGTCGGAGCTGAGGTCGCCGATAAAGGGCAGCAGTTGCTCGGGCCGGGCGGCGATCAGGATCAGGCCCTTGGCCTCGGGGCGCTGCTTCAGCGCCAACAGCGCCGCCACCGCATCCCGAGCCATGGGGTCGCAACCCAGCCCCCACACCGCCTCGGTGGGATAGGCGATCACCTCCCCCCGGGCCAACAGGCGGGCGGCGATCTGGACGCGCAGATTCTGTTTCCAGTTCACAGGGTTGCAACTCCGCTACGGTGGGACACCCCGGGCGGGGCCTCCCGGGAGGCGAGAGGCTACCGCAATCACCCTGTGAGGGCAATCAGCGAATGCGCTGGTAGCGCCCGCCAAGGTGCTCGACAAAACCCTGTACTTCCAGGCTGACCAGGGCCGCGGTCAGCTGGGCAGCGGGCAGGGATAGGCGGTCGATCAGGGTGTCGGCAGCCACTGGATCAAAGGCCATGGCAGTCAGTACCGCCCGCGCCACCGGATCCTCGGGTAGCGACGGGTCTGCGGCGGCGCTCTCCTCCGCCTTGAGGGCCAGCATGCCCCCCAGCTGTGCCACCATATCCTCGAGGGTTTCGGTGAGCACCGCCCCTTCCCGGATCAACTGGTGGCAGCCCCTGGCCATGGGGTTGTGGATCGACCCCGGGACGGCAAACACCTCCCGGCCCTGCTCCATGGCCAGCCGGGCGGTGATCAGGGAGCCGCTCTGGAGGGCCGCCTCGACAATCAACACCCCCAGACTGAGGCCACTGATAATGCGGTTGCGCTGGGGGAAGTACTGGCGCAACGGCTTGCTGGCGGGTGGCAACTCACTGACCACGGCGCCACCGGCGGCGAGGATATCGTCGTACAGACGCCGGTGCTGGCGGGGGTAGACAACCTCCACTCCGGTGCCCAGCACCGCCACCGTGGTGCCCGTGTGCAGAGCGCCGCGATGGGCGGCGCCATCGATACCCAGGGCCATGCCGCTGACAATGGCAAAACCGGCGGCAGCCAGGGCTTGGGCAAAGTCCTCCGCCAGCTTGAGTCCGGCGCGGCTGGCGTGGCGACTGCCGACAATGGCGATCTGGGGCATGGCCAGGGTCTGGGGATCCCCCTTGACATAGAGCAGGGGCGGCGCGCGGTGGATTTCCCGCAACAGGCCGGGGTAGCGGGAGTCGGCGGACGACAGCAGATGGGTGCCCGCCTCCTGAAGACGGGTGCTGGCCTGGTGGAGGCGGTCCAGCAGCTGGTCCCGATTCCGGAGGTAGTGCCTCAGGGGGGCTGACAGCTGCTCGGGTTCCCGCCCCGGATCGGCGGCAAAATAGCCGGCAAAACTGCCATGGCGGGCAATGATTTCCCGCAGCACCCCGGGCTTTTGCTCCGCCAGCAGGGTAAATAGAAGAGCGGCATCCTGCTCGGTCACCCTATCCTACTTGAAGCCCTGAGCCTGGCGCCTGCGGCCAGGTTCGGGGGTCAGTTCCGCTTGGTGCTTATTTACACATAGGTCAGATTGAAAGGCTACAGGGCGGTGGTGGCCGAGGGCCCCAAAATGTCGCCCAAATTTCCGACGTGTGAGTAAGGACTGCAGGGCCCTTTATAGCCCGACCGCCAACGTGGTTAAGGTTTTCGCGATACCCCGTAAATACGCCCTGGGCTTAAGAAAGCGTCATTCGGATCAGTTGCCCCTGACCCCATCAGGGTAAGCGCACCTCGTCGCCCACCGCCAGGGGCCGGTCCGCGGTGAGCACCAGGCCAAAGCTCATTTTCTCGAAGGCGCGAAACACCATCAGCAGGCCGGCCCGTTTGGAGGGCAGGGTGAGGGTTTCACCGGTCATGCGGTCCTTGACGGCCTCCCCCTTCTTGTAGATGGCCAGCAGATTGCCGGTGTCCAGGCCTTCCCGCAGGCCGCGATTGATGGCGACGACACTGAGGGTGCCCACCTGGCTCACACCACCTTCCACATCGATCAGCTTGCCGCGGATATCGGCATCCGGAGCCACGGGGAAAAAGGTGGGATCGAGGCGGCGCTCTTCGTGCACCAACAGGCGGTCGCCGACGCGAATTTCCCGCTCGCTGCGGGTGGCCTGCAGGGTGGCGACATCGCCATCGGTGGCCTTCACCTGACCTGAACCTATGTCCTCGGCCTTGATCCCCAACACCTCTCCGGTGGCGTCGTCCACATAGGGCGCGCCCTGGCGGTAGACGCCGTAAAAATCCACACCTGTTTGCAGGGCACCGCGAACGTAAAAGTCGTCGCCGCCACCGGACAGCAACCTGCGTTCGTGGCCCGCCAGCACATAGGGGGCGGCTTCCAGTTCGCCGGGCTGAACCACCCGGGTCCGCGCCAGGAAGGTGTTGACGATATCCAGGGGAATGGCGGCAATGGCCTCTTGGTGGGGAATTTCCTTGATCCTGGGCACCAGCTTCACGGTGCGCCCCGAGGCTGGATAGGAACCGCCACCGGCGGCGGGCCCCGAGGTGGCCACCCCCTGGCCGTTGCGCTCGATGGTCAGCCGGGGCTGGCCGTCGACATAGACCAGGGCGATCACATCACCGGGGTAGATAAGGTGGGGGTTGTCGATCTGGGGATTGGCCTCCCAGACTTCGGGCCACCGCCAGGGATCGCGAAGAAACATCGCCGAAATACCCCACAGGGTATCCCCGTCCCGCACTGTGTAGCGCTCTGGCACTCCGTCCCGAATGGCGACATCCTCGGCCAGGGCCAGGGCGCTCAACATCCAGAGTCCCAACAAGGTGGCAACTATTTTTTTCATGGTGACCCTTCCTGTCCGCTTTTCCCCAATAATGTATACTTGTGCAACCGTGGCAGTGCGAAAAGAAACCGCCGAAAATCGGTTTGGTAAATCCCTTTGAAACCCAATGTTAGCAGTGGTTTATGCCATTTTGCTAGAATTTCATCACAAAGACTATGGCAATCCTGACAATTCTCGAGTTTCCTGACCCCAGGCTCCGCACCCAGGCCCAAAAAGTCCAGGTGGTGGATGACCGCATCCGCAACCTGGTGGACGATATGTTCGAAACCATGTACGCGGCCCCCGGGATTGGCCTGGCGGCAACCCAGGTGGACATCCACCAGCAGGTGGTGGTGATGGATATCTCGGAAGAGAACAACCAGCCCCTGGTTTTTATCAACCCCGAGGTGGAGGTTATCGGCCCCGGCGAGCAGGACTATCAGGAGGGCTGTTTGTCGGTTCCCGGGTTCTATGAAACCGTGTCCCGCCCCAGCCAGATCCGGGTCAAGGCCCTGGACCGGGAGGGCAAACCCTTCGAACTGGAGCCGGACGGCCTGTTGGCGGTGTGTATCCAGCACGAACTGGACCACCTCAACGGCAGGCTCTTCGTCGACTACCTGTCCGCCCTCAAGCGCCAGCGCATCAAGGCGAAACTGGAAAAACTCCATCGCAAACAGGCCTGATCATCCCATGCCAGACTCCACGCCCGACTACCGGGGGTTGCGCCTTGTCTTTGCCGGCACCCCGGATTTTGCCGCGACCCACCTGCGGGCGCTGGTGGCGGCAGGCGCCAACATTGTCGCCGTCTATACCCAGCCGGACCGGCCCGCCGGCCGGGGCAAGAAACTCGCCCCCAGCCCGGTAAAGCGGGTGGCGGAAGCCGAGGGCCTGGCGGTCCTGCAACCCCCGAGTCTCCGCGACCCCGAGGCACAGCGCCAGTTTGCCGCACTCGGCGCCGATGTCTTTGTGGTGGTGGCCTACGGGCTATTGATCCCCGACGCTGTGCTCGGCGCCCCCACCTATGGCTGCATCAATGTCCACGCCTCCCTGTTGCCCCGCTGGCGGGGCGCGGCCCCCATCCAGCGGGCCATCGAGGCGGGAGATGGGGAGACGGGCATTACCATAATGCAGATGGACGCCGGCCTCGACACCGGCGCCATGCTGGCCAAGGTAAGCTGCGCCATCGCCCCCGATGAAACCGGTGGCAGCCTCCACGACAAACTGGCGGAGCTGGGACCACCGGCACTGCTCGCCACCCTGACCGCCATCGCCGCCGGCACCGCCAGCGGGGAAAAGCAGGACGACAGCCAGAGTTGCTACGCCCGCAAGCTGACCAAACAGGACGCCCAGCTGGACTGGCGCCGGCCCGCCAGGGAGCTGGAGCGCCAGGTTCGCGCCTTCAACCCCTTTCCCGTGGCCTTTAGCCCCCTCGGCGACACCCAGATCCGCATCTGGTTGGCGCGGGCAATGGAGGAGAACCCGGGCGCCCCACCCGGCACCATTGTCGACTCCGGCGCCAACACCCTTGGCGTTGCCACCGGGGAGGGCATTCTGGTCATCGACCAAGCCCAGCTGCCGGGCAAAAAGCCCATGGCGATGGCGGATATCCTGCGGGGCAATCCCCAGCTTTTTACCCCCGGCCGGGTCTTTAGCGGAATCCTGCCATGAAGGTGCGGGAAGCCTGCGCCCGCGTCCTGGCCCAGGTGCTTCGCGGCGAGGGCTCCCTCAACACCCTGCTGCCCCTGTACTCGGCAAAGATTCCCCCGCGGGACGCCAGCCTGCTCCAGGAACTGTGCTTTGGCACCCTCCGCCACTATCCGGCGCTGCAAGTGGTGCTGGAAACATTGCTCGACACCCCCCTGAAAGCCAAGGATGCGGACATTACCGCCGTGCTGCTGGCGGCGCTGTACCAGATCCGCGAGCTGCGCACCCCCAGCCACGCCGCGGTCAACGAGTCGGTGGCCGCCAGCGGGGATCTGAAGAAGCACTGGGCCAGGGGCCTGATCAACGGCGTATTGCGCCGCTATCTACGGGAGCGGGAAGCCATCGATGCCACTTGTGGCGAGGACAGCCGCTATCAGCACCTGCACCCCCAATGGCTGGTGGACCTGCTGCAACAGGCCTGGCCGGACAGCTATCGGCAGGTGCTGGCCGCCAACAACCAGCGCCCCCCGATGACCCTCAGGGTCAACGGCGCCAGAACCACCAGGGCTGACTATCTCGACAGGCTCGCCGGCCAGGGCCTGGCGGCGCGGCCGGCGCCCTTCGCCCCCTGGGGCATCTATCTCGAAGCCCCCTGTGCCGTGGACCTGCTGCCCGGGTTTGGCGACGGTCTGGTCAGCGTCCAGGATGAGGCCGCCCAGCTGTGCGCCGAGCTGCTGGACCTGGCCCCCGGCCAGCGGGTACTGGATGCCTGCTGCGCCCCCGGCGGCAAGACCTGCCATATGCTCGAGGTGCAGCCGGCACTGGCCGAGCTCGTCGCCCTGGATATCGATCCCCAGCGCCTGACCCGGGTGGAGGAAAACCTGAACCGCCTCGGCCTCAAGGCAACCCTGGTGGCAGCCGATGCCAGCCGGGTTGGTGACTGGTGGGACGGCCAGCCCTTCGACCGCATTCTCCTGGACGCTCCCTGTTCCGCCACCGGGGTGATTCGCCGCCACCCGGATATCAAGGTGCTGCGCAAGGCCACCGATATTGTTAAGCTGGCGGCCATCCAGCTGGACCTGCTGCGGGCGCTGTGGCCGACTCTGGCGCCGGGGGGCCAGTTGCTTTACGCCACTTGTTCGGTGTTGCCCGCGGAAAACGACGCTGTGGTCAGCGCCTTCTGCAACGCCGAAGCCAACTGTGAGATCATCCCCCTGGTGACGAAATGGGGGCTGCCGACAACCTGCGGCCGCCAGCTGTTGCCCGGGGAGGGCGCCAACGACGGCTTCTACTACGCACTGCTCACCAAGCCAGCAGGGGATAACAGGCTATGAAGATTGTCATTATCGGCGCCGGTCAGGTGGGCGGCACCCTGGCGGAGCACCTGGCCAGCGAAGCCAACGACATCACCCTGGTGGACACCGACATCGACCGCCTCCACGAGCTCCAGGACCGCCTCGACATTCGCACCGTGGCCGGCATGGGCTGCCACCCCGATGTGCTGCTGCGGGCGGGCACCGAGGACGCCGACATGCTGGTGGCGGTGACCAACAGCGACGAAATCAATATGCTGGCCTGCCAGGTGGCCTATTCCCTGTACAAGACCCCCACCAAGATCGCCCGCATCCGCGCCAGCAGCTATGCCAACCCCCGCTGGCGGGACAAGCTCTACACCCCCGAACATATCCCCGTGGATGTGGTGATTACCCCGGAGCAGGTGGTCACCGACTATATCCAGCGCCTGATTGAGCAGCCCGGATCCCTCCAGGTGCTCGACTTCGCCAATGGCATCATGCAGCTGGTGGCGGTGCGGGCCTTCGAAGGCGGGCCGCTGGTGGGCAATCAATTGCGCTCCCTGCGGGAACATATGCCCAATGTGGACAGCAGGGTCGCCGCCATCTTCCGCCGCGACCGCCCCATAGTGCCCGAGGGGAATACCGTGATCGAGTCGGGGGACGAGGTCTTCTTTATCGCCGCGAAAAAGGATATCCGCAGGGTGATGGGGGAGTTGCGGCACCTGGAAAATCCCTACAAGCGGCTGATTATCGCCGGCGGCGGCAATATCGGCTATCGCCTGGCCCACGCCCTGGAAGGCGATTACAACGTCAAGATCATCGAGTTTTCCAAGACCCGCTGCGCCTACCTGGCGGAGCAGCTGGAAAAAACCGTCGTCCTCAACGGCTCGGCCACCGACCAGGAGCTGCTGCTGGAGGAGAACATCGACCGCACCGACCTGTTCCTCGCCCTCACCAATGACGACGAGGTCAATATCATGGCCTCCCTGCTGGCCAAGCGCCTGGGCTGCCGCAAGGTGATGACCCTGATCCAGAATCAGGTCTACGCCAACCTGGTGCAGGGGGGCGAGATCGATATCGCCATCTCCCCCCAGCAGGCCACCACCAGCCTGCTGCTCACCCATGTGCGCAAGAGCGGTGCGGTGAACGTCCACTCCCTGCGCCGCGGTGCCGCCGAGGCCATGGAGATCATCGTCCACGGCGACGCCCGCAGCTCCAAGGTGGTGGGTCGCGCCATCGGTGACATCAAGTCACCTCCGGGCGCCACCCTGGCGGCCCTGGAGCGCAACGGCGAGGTGGTGATTGCCCACCACGACACGGTGATCGAGAGCGGCGACCATGTGATCGTCTTCGTGGTCGACAAGAAGCAGGTAAAGGATATCGAGCGTCTGTTCCAGGTCGGGCTGACGTTTTTCTAAGCGCAAGAGTCCAGGAGCCGCATCCCATGCACTTGTCCATGGTGTCCAAAATTCTCGGCCTGTTTCTGATGCTGTTCAGCATTACCCTGCTGTTTCCCATCGCGGTGTCCGTCATTTACCAGGAGCACACCGCCGAGGCCTTTTTTCTGTCCTTTGCGGTGACCTTTTCCCTGGGACTGCTGATGTGGCTGCCCTACAGCCGTACCCTCAACGAATTGCGCAACCGGGATGGCTTTATCATCACTGTGCTGTTCTGGGTGGTGCTGAGTCTCACCGGCACCCTGCCGCTGATGCTGGTGTCGGAGGCGCATCTCACCTTTGCCGACGCCCTGTTCGAGTCGGTGTCCGCCATCACCA
>CAZWUP010000021.1:0-19548 GCA_964637045.1 uncultured Porticoccaceae bacterium
CCCCAGGCGGATATAGGAAGGGATCTCCACACTGCCGTAGCGGATGCGTTTGAGGCGGCTCACCTCCACCCCCTGGGATTCCCAGAGCCGGCGCACTTCCCGGTTGCGCCCCTCCGCCACCACCACCGAGAACCAGCGGTTGGTGTTGCCCCCCTGCCCCACCTTGATGCGCAGGAAGCGGGCCGGGCCGTCGTCAAGCTCCACCCCTTCCTGGAGGCGCTTGAGCATATCGTCGTCCACCGCGCCGTGAATCCGCACCAGGTACTCCCGCTCCACTTCGCTGGAGGGGTGCATCAAGACATTGGCCAGCTCGCCGTTGTTGGTAAACAACAGCAGCCCGGAGGTGTTGATATCCAGGCGGCCAACCATGATCCAGCGCCCCAGGTGCAACCTGGGCAACTGGGAAAACACCGTCGGCCGACCTTCGGGGTCATCCTTGGTGGACACCTCCCCCTCCGGTTTGTTGTAGAGGATCACGCGAATTCGCTCCTGGCTGGAGAGCAGGCGCACCGGGCGGCCGTCCACCTTCACTTCGTCGGCCTCGCTGACCCGGTCACCGATGGTGGCCAGCTTGCCGTTCACCGATACCCGGCCGGATTCGATCCAGCGCTCCAGCTCCCGGCGTGACCCGAGGCCGATGCGGGCCAGGGCTTTTTGCAGTTTTTCAGTCATGATTCTCTGTCGGCTAAGGGGGGCGCGACATGGTCGGCCCCCGGGAAATGGTGAGCGGAATCCCCGTCGTCCCCGTCGGCGGCAACCCCGTCGGGGTCGGACCAGGGGTCTCCCTCAGCGTCCTCGTCCAACGCCAGGGTTACCCCCCTGGGGGCATCATCGCCCCCCAGGTCCAGCTCGGCGTTCATGGCGTCGAGGTCGCGGATTTCATCCAGGGGCGGCAACTGCTCGAGACTGCTGAGGTTGAAATAGTCGAGAAACTGCCGGGTGGTGGCGTAGAGTGCCGGGCGTCCGGGCACATCCCGGTGACCCACCACCCGCACCCACTCCCGCTCCAGCAGGGTGCGGACGGTGTCTGAGCTGACCGCAACGCCGCGGATCTGCTCGATATCCCCCCGGGTGATGGGTTGCCGGTAGGCGATCAGCACCAGGGTCTCCAGCAGGGCCCGGGAGTATCTGCGGGGCTTCTCCTCCCACAGCCGGGACAGCCAGGGCGCCAGCTCCTGGCGCACTTGAAAGCGGTAGCCGCTGGCGGTGTGCTTGAGTTCAAAGCTGCGCTCCCCACAGTCCGCGTCGAGGGCCGCCAGGGCGGCCAGCAACTCTTCCCTGGAGGGGCGCTGGCCGTCGTCGAAAAGTTCCGCCAGCCGCTCCAGGGTCAGGGCCTGGCCGGCGGCCAGCAGTGCGCCCTCGACGATCTTCTTGAGTGCAGTGATGTCCACGCTGTCGCCCTCCTGACTTGGCTTCATCCGCTGCGCGCCTTGACGTGGATGGGGCCGAAAATATCGTTCTGCACGATCTCCACCAGTGACTCCTTGATCAGCTCCATAATGGCCAGAAAGGTGACTATCACCCCCTGGCGGCCCTCACTGAGGCGAAACAGGGCGACAAAGGGCACAAATTGCCGGTCCCGCAAAGCATCCAGCACCTGGCTCATCCGCTCCCGGGTGGACAGTTGCTCCAGCTGGATATGGTGGGACTTGGTCAGCCTGGCGCGGCGGAGGATATCCGCGAATGCCAGCATCAGCTGCTTCAGGTCCACCTCCGGGTGGGGGCGCTGGCTGTTGATATCCGGGCCCTGGGCCGAGGCGAGGTGGAAATCCCGATCCTGGCGGGGCAATTCGTCGAGATCTTCGGCGGCCTTCTTGAAGCGCTCGTACTCCTGCAGGCGGCGAATCAGCTCCGCCCTGGGGTCGTCCTCCTCCGCCTCCTCCTGCTGCCGTGGCAGCAGCATCCGGGATTTGATCTCCGCCAGCATGGCCGCCATCACCAGGTATTCCGCAGCCAGCTCCAGGGACATGGCCTTCATCATGTCGATATAGGCGATGTACTGGTGGGTGATCTGGGCGACATTGATTTCCAGGATGTCGATATTCTGTCGCTTGATCAGGTACAGCAGGAAATCCAGTGGCCCCTCAAAGGCCTCGAGGAACACTTCCAGGGCCTCCGGGGGGATATACAGATCCCGGGGCAGCTGGTTGATGGCGCGGCCGTTGACGATGGCAAAGGGCATCTCTCCCTGGCTGGGTTGGGCCTGGGGGGGCTTGCCGGCATCCGCAGCGGTATCTGGCAGGGTCTCTATCATCGGGCTGTGGGCTGTGAATTCGGGGGCATTATACCCAGGGTCTGCTGGCGTTTGGGCATTATTGCCCAAGGAGCCTGTTTTTGTATCCCACCACCCCGGGCCGGGGCCCCGGGCCGGGTGAATAGTCGCGATTTACGCCACAAAGGGGGCAAAGTCCCCCATACCCTGGCGCACCAGCTGAGGCACATCGGCGGTCATATCGATCACCGTGGTGGGCTCCAGGCCACAGTAGCCGCCATCGACAATCAGGTCCACCCGGCGTTCCAGGGCGGTGCGGATATCATAGGGGTCGGTGAGGGGGAGTTCGTCGCCGGGCATGATCAGGGTCACGCTCATCAAGGGTTCGTCCAGTTCCTCCAGCAGGGCCAGGGTAATGGGGTTGTTGGGCACCCGGATACCGATGGTTTTGCGCTTGGGGTGCATCAGCCGACGGGGCACCTCGGAGGTGGCGTCGAGAATAAAAGTGTAGGGCCCGGGGGTATTGGCCTTGAGCATGCGGAACACCGGGTTGTTGACCTTGGCGTAGACCGCCAGCTCCGACAGATCCCGGCACATCAGCGTGAAGTTGTGGTGCTTGTCCAGCTGGCGAATCAGGCGAATCCTGTCGATGGCCGCCTTGTCCCCGATATGGCAGCCCAGGGCATAGGCAGAGTCCGTGGGGTAGACCGCCAGCCCGCCGCCGCGAATGATATCCACGGCCTGGGTGATCAGCCGCTGCTGGGGGTTTTCCGGATGAATAAAGAAATACTGACTCATGACCTGCCACCGATTGCGCGCGCGGCGGACACTATATAGGGTCCGCCGGCGAATTACATCTGGGGTACAATGGGCGTTGTGAAGGCCCGGGCAACCCCCTAGAATGGCCATTTTACCCGAAGCAGGCGGATATGACTGAAGACGTGGCAACGGCACCCGGCGGCAGGGAGCACAAGGCAGAAAATCTGCTGGTCAACCTGCTGTTCAATATCATCATTCCCACCCTGATTCTCACCAAGCTCAGCGGCCCCGAGTGGCTGGGTACCACCAATGCCATTGTGGTGGCCCTGGCCTTTCCCATCGGCTACGGGGTTCGGGATATCGTCCGCACCGGCAAGGTAAACCTGTTCTCGGTGCTGGGGGTGTTCAGCATCATCATGACCGGGGGCATCAGCCTGCTGGGGCTGGACCCCAAATATCTGGCCATCAAGGAGGCCATGGTGCCCACCATCTTTGGCCTGGCCACCCTGATTTCCCTGAAGACCCCCTACCCGCTGGTCAAAACCTTCATTTACAACGACGCCATCCTGGACACCGCCACCATCGCCGAAGCCCTGGCCCGGCAGGGCAAGGAGCCGGAGTTTGAGCGGCGCCTGAAGATGGCATCCTGGATGGTGGCGGGCTCCTTCTTTCTGTCCGCAGTACTCAATTATCTGCTTGCCATCTTTATCGTCACCTCCCAGCCCGGCACCGTGGCATACAACGAGCAACTGGGTACAATGACCGCCCTCAGCTTCCCGGTGATCGCCCTGCCGGCCACCCTGGTGATGATGGGGGCGATGCTCTATCTGTTTAAAGGCATCACCACCCTCAGCGGGTTGTCCCTGGAGGACGTTATCAGACACAAACACAAGGACAAGTAACCATGTGGTACGCCATCATGAGCACCGACTTCCCCGACACCCTGGCCAAACGCATGGCCACCCGGCCTGCCCATATCTCCCGCATCATGGCCCTCAAGGACCAGGGCCGAATCCTGGTGGCCGGGCCGCACCCGGCCATCGACGCGGAGGATCCCGGCGAGGCGGGCTTTACCGGCAGCCTGGTGATCGCCGAATTTGACAGCCTCGCGGATGCCCAGCGGTGGGCCGATGAAGACCCCTACATGGCGGCGGGCATTTACGCCCAGGTGGTGGTCAAGCCCTTCAAAGTCGCCCGCTGACACCGCCGAGACTCCCCCACTCAATTCACCCATTGCCAAGGCCCACAGCGACATGCCCAAGACACTCACCCGCCTTCTCGCAGCCCTGCTCCTGGCGTCCGGGGTGACGGCTTTCGCCCAGGACTCAACCCCAGCTGCGGCCCCCGCCGGCGTCGACGGGGCGCTGGCGGAAGAGAATGCCGCCCTGAAAGCGCGGCTTGCCGAACTGGAAGAACTGGAAGCCCTGTTTGCCGAACTGGAGCAACGCAACAGGGAGCTGGAGACCGAACTCTCCACCATCAAGAAGGTCTCCGCCAACGCCCTGGCCCTGCAGGAACAGAACGAGATCCTGATCAAGGAAAACCGCATTCTGCAAAGCGAGGTGGACGTGCTCACCGCCACCCGCGACCAGCTGAGCAACGACAACACCCGCAAGTGGTTCCTCTACGGCGCCGTCGCGGTGTTTCTCGGCGCCTTGCTGGCGGTGTTCATCCCTCAGCTGCGGCCCCGCAAGCGGTTTTCCGAATGGGGCTGATGGCGAAGGCGGGGTTGTGGAGACCCCTGGCAACCCTGCTGCTGTTGTTGTCGGCAGGCTTTCAGGCAACTGCTGCGGAACCCATCAAAGTGCTGATGAAAACCGACCGCGGCAATGTCACCCTGGAGCTCTATCCGGACCGGGCGCCGCTGACCGTCGCCAACTTCCTTGCCTACAGCCGCCGTTATTTCTACGACGGCCTGATTTTTCACCGCGTGGTAAAGGACTATATTGTGCAAACCGGCGGTTTCAGCTACGACCTCAGCCCCAAGGAGCCAGGGGAGCCCATTGTCAACGAATCCGCCAACGGCCTGAACAATCGCCGCGGCACCCTGGCCATGGCCAGGTTCTCCGACCCGGACAGCGCCCGTGCCCAGTTTTTCGTCAATCTGGCGGACAACGCCAACCTCGACCCCGCTGGCGACAAGCCCGGCTACACCGTGTTTGGCAAGGTCATTGACGGCATGGCGGTGATCGACGCCATCGCCCAGCTGGAGGTGGAGACCCGAGGCAGATTTGAGAATCTACCGGTGGATCTGCCGCAAATCCTCTCCATTCGGGAACTCCCCGCGCCATGATCAAGCTCAGTGTCAACCTCAACAAAATCGCCCTGATCCGCAATTCCCGGGAGGGGGACTACCCGTCCCTGACCGGGCACGCCGAGGTCTGCCTGGCCGCTGGCGTTCACGGCATCACCGTCCACCCCCGCCCCGACCAACGCCATATCCGCCCCGGCGATGTCCGCGACCTGGCGGGGCTGGTGGCCGGCCATCCGGGCATCGAATTCAATGTGGAGGGCAACCCCTTTGCCGCCCCCCAGGGGAACTACCCCGGATTCCTGCCCCTGGTGGAGGAGACCCTGCCCCACCAGTGCACCCTGGTGCCCGACAGCAACCATCAGCTCACCTCGGACCACGGCTTCGACCTCAACGCCAGCGGCCCCCGCCTGGAGCCGGTGATTCGCCACCTCCGGGACCTGAAATTGCGGGTCAGCCTGTTCATGGACCCCGACCCGGAGCAGATCCGCCTCGCCCGGGAAGTGGGCGCCGACCGCATCGAACTCTACACCGGCCCCTACGCCGCCGCCTGGGGCACGGATGCCCTCGCGGCGCTCCACGCCCGCTACCGGGAAGCCGCCGCGCTGGCTGCGGATATCGGCCTGGGGGTCAACGCCGGCCACGATCTCAACCTCCACAACCTGGTGGGCTTCCGCACCATTCCCGGCCTCCAGGAAGTCTCCATCGGCCACGCCTTTACCGTGGACTCCCTGGCCATGGGGATGGCCAATGCGGCACGGGCCTATTTGAATGTTTTGGCTGACGCCTGACAATGACAACCCTGAATATCATCGGCGCCGGCAAGCTGGCCACGGCCCTGGGAATCCTGCTTTCCCGCCAGGGCCTGGTGACCGTTGGCAGCCTCTTCAGCCGCCGGCTGGCAAAAGCCCAGGCAGTTTGCTCGGCGATCGGCCAGGGCAGTGCAATCGACAACCTGGCAGCGGCCGCGGATGCCGAGCTGTGGCTGATCGCCACCGCCGATGACGCCATCGCCGAGGTTGCCGACCGCCTGGCCAGCGGCAGCGGGAACTGGCAGGGTCGCATCGTGTTTCACTGCAGCGGACTCCACAGCTCTGAATTGCTGGCTCCCCTCAGCGCCCGGGGGGCCCTTGCCGCCAGCCTGCACCCGGTTCACAGCTTTGCCGACCCCGGGCATTCGGCGCGGCATTTTGACGGCACCTTCTGCACCCTGGAGGGTGCTGCCGCAGCCACCGGTGAGCTGCGACGACTCTTTGGCCAAATCGGTGCGCGGGTCATTGCCATTGACGCCGGGAACAAACCCCTCTACCACGCCGCCACTGCAGTGGCCAGCAACCACCTGGTGGCGCTGCTCGCCGACAGCCTGGCCATGCTCGCCGCCGCCGGGATCGGCGACGGGGATGCCCGGGCCCTGCTCAGCCCCCTGGTGCTGGGCAGCGCCAGCAACGCCCTCTCCCTGGGCCCAGGCCCGGCCCTGACCGGCCCCATCGCCCGCGGCGATGTGGACACCCTGGCCCGGCACCTGGAGGCCCTGGCGCGCCAGACACCGAACCTGCTGCCCCCCTACCTGGCCCTGGCCCGCCAAGCACTGGCGCTGGCCACCGCCACCAACCCGCCGTCGGCGGGCCAACTGGCTATCGCCCAGTTACTGGAGCCCTGAGCCGGACTCTCGGTGGCTACCCCTGTTTTTTGGCAGTAAAATACCCCGTCTTTTCATCCCCTGGCCATCCCTCCATGATCGAGCGCGACAAGCACCTGTCCACCGAGCAAAAAGCTCTCACCATCAACCTCGACGAGCAGAAATACGGCACCATCGTGGAAATCGGTGCCGGCCAGGAGGTGGCCCGCCAGTTTTTCAATGCCGGGGCCGCGGCGGGCACCATTGCCAAGACCGCCTCCGCCTACGACATGCAGGTGAGCGACGAAATCTACGGCAAGGTGGGCCGCTATGTGAGCCTCGAGCGGGTGCGCCAGATGATGGATCACGAGTACGACCTGTTGATCGAACGCCTGGCCCACCGCCGCTCCCGCAACACCAATTTTTTCTGCTACGCCGCCACGGTTGCCGCCAAAAGCTACCAGCAGACCAGCGAGTGCCACGGCTGGATCGGCTTGCGCCTGCAGATGTACCCCGGCGCGCCCGCCAGTGAGATCGTCCTCCATGTGCGCATGCTGGACGAAACCAACAGATTGCAGTCAGAGGCCCTGGGCATTCTCGGCGTCAACTTGATTTACGGCGCCTTCTACCACGCCCTCAAGCCAAAGTGGCTGATCGAAAGCCTCCTCGACAATATGGACAAGGACCGCATCGAGGTTGACCTGATCAATTTCTCCGGCCCCTATTTCGAGGAGGTGGACAACCGCCTGATGAACCTGCACCTGGTGCGCAGCTGGTGTTGCCGGGCGGTGATGTTCGACACCGAGGCCAAGCCCGTGGTGCCCGGGGACGAGCTGCGCAAGAAGCACACCCTGGTGCTGCGGGGCTCCTTCAACCCGCCCACCCGGGTCCATGTGGACATGATGGAAAGCGCCCTCCGCCAGTTCACCGAGGAGGAGGGCCTGAACCCGCAGAGCGTCTCCCAGCTGGCGGAGATCACCATGGCCGACCTCGCCAAGGACAGCGCCCAGGCCGACGCCAGCTTTCTCGCCCGGGTGGAGCTGATGGCGTCCCTCGGCTACCAGGTGCTGATCTCCGACTATTTGCGGTTTTTCCGCCTGCGTTCCTGGATCCGCCGCTACACCCAGAACAATATCGGCATCGTCCTCAGTGTGCGGGACTTCAACCAACTGTTCGACAACCGCTTCTACGAGGGTCTCGAAGGCGGCGTCCTGGAGGCCATGGGCAAGCTGTTTTCCGACAATACCTATGTCTATGTCTACCCCGCCAGGATCCAGGACTCCCTGGTGACCCTGGACAATGTGGTGGTGCCCGAGGAGTCCACCCACTTGCTCAGGCACCTGGTGGCCAACAAGGCCATGGTGCCCGCCAGGTATCACAACCCCGAGCTGCTGGATATTGCCGCCGGGGAAACCCTGAAACTCATCGCCAGCGGCAAGGGGGACTGGGAGCAGAATGTGCCCGACAAGGTCGCAGAACTCATCAAGGCACAAAAACTGTTCAATTACCCGGGCTGACCACTGCCGCTCTTGATCTGAGTCAATCGTGTTTTCTGCCACTGCTGATAGCCTGAAACGCACACAGTGGGAGGGTTCAACCATGATTACCGAAGATAAAGACACCCTGGCGAGTATCGGCAAGCTGGTACTGATCGGTATCGCCGTAACCCTGGCGTTGATCGTGGTGGCGACAGTGCTGGGTTGATCGTTCGCCGTGGTGACAGGGGCGGATCCATCTGACTGCCGCCTTTCCCAGGGCCGCTGACGGCTGCCGGTGTAGAACTTTGGTTCAGTAGACGGTGCCCGGCGGGGTTCTATAATGGCAGCTCCCCGCCCCGGAGTCGCCACCATGTATCTCGATACCCAGCACATCGCCGGTCTCGCCAAGGACTATCGAACCACCCTGGTCAACAGTATCGCCGGGTTTAAGAGCGCCAACCTGGTGGGCACCGTGTCCAGCACCGGCAACACCAATCTCTGCATCGTCAACTCCGTGTTTCACCTGGGGGCCCACCCGCCCCTGCTGGGCATGATCTTCCGCCCCCATTCCGTGCCCAGGGACACCCTCGAAAACATCCTTGCCACCGGGGTCTATACCATCAACCACGTCCACAGCGGCATCTACCGCGCCGCCCACCAGACCTCCGCCCGCTATCCCCGGGAGACTTCGGAATTTGCCGCCAGCGGGCTGCGGGAAGCCTGGCTGGAGGGCTTTGCCGCGCCCTTTGTCGCCGCGAGCACCATCCGCCTGGCCATGACCTACCGGGACCACCAAACACTGGCGGTCAACAACACTGTGCTGGTGGCGGGGGAGATCACCGGCATCCACTGCCCCGACGAGATTGTCGGCGAGGACGGCTATGTGAACCTGGAACAGGCCGGATCCCTGGCGGTTATCGGCCTCGACAGCTATCACAGCACCCGGCGCCTCGATCGCCTGGCCTATGCCAAGCCGGGGCGGGAACCCGCCAGCATTCTGTAGCGGGTTGCGGACCGGCCGCAGGGGTGGTGCCGCCGGGAGTTTGCCCCTGGTGGCTGCCGCGAGCTACCGCAATGAGGTGAAACCACGGGCAACTTTCTTTAGAATGAAACCTCGCAAACAACGGAGTCGCAGCGAATCATGACAACAAAAGGCCGGCTTATCCTGGTGCGCCACGGCCAGACTTCCGCCAATGTGGAAGGCCTGTGGCACGGCAGCACCGACACCCCCCTCACCGAGCGGGGACGCGATCAGGCGGGCAAGCTCGGCGCCTACTTTCGCAATATCATGGTGCCCGATGTGATCTACGCCAGCCCGCTGCAGCGGGCACATCACACCGCCCAGGCCATCGCCGACGCCCACCGGCTGGTGGTCAACCTCGACCCCCGCCTCCAGGAACTTTGCCTCGGCGACTGGGAGGGGGTGCGCTTCGAGGATATCGACACCACCCACGACAGGGAGGGGCGACTCTACTCGGACCCGGACTTCACCCCCCCGGGCGGTGAATCCCAGCACCATGTCCGCAACCGGATGGTGGCAGCCATCGAGGACATCCTGGCCAGACACCGGGACCAGAACGTGGTGCTGGTGTCCCACGGGGTGGCCCTGGGTATCGCCCTCTCCCACTACCTGCACCAGGACACCACCCGCTGGCTGGACTACTCCCACCGCAACACCGCGTATTCAGAGTTCTGCCCGCTGGAGAAGAAATTGCTGTCCTTCAACAGCACAGACCACTACCGCGAGGCGCATTGATAGCGATACATCTTGATGGCAACCACTGTCGGAACTGAGGGTCGGGCTGCCCTGGGCCAATCCTCCCCAGTGGCTATAGGTGTCGCCAGCAACGGGTCTCGACCCTGCGCCCTGTTCACCGGCGGCCGGCACCACAGTTGCCGGCCGCCCTCTTCCCCCACGATGGCAAGGAGTTCGTTATGGCAACCCTGATCATTCTCGCCCTGGTATTGCTGGCCCTGGCCTACCTGGGGGCAAACCTGCCCATTGCCGCCGGCGGACTTGTGGTCTACACCCTGCTCGCCCTGGCCAGCGGCGCCCCGGCCTGGGCGGTGGTGGTGAGCGCGCTCTTGGCCCTGGCATTTGTCCTTCTCTCCACACCCGCTGTGCGCATCCGCTGGGTCTCCAGCCCCATCTTCCGCTGGTTTCGCAAAGTGGCTCCCAAGCTGTCGGACACCGAGCGCGAGGCCCTGGAGGCGGGCACCCTGTGGTGGGATGCCGAACTGTTCTCCGGCCACCCGGACTGGAACAAGCTGCTCACCACCCCCAAACCCCGCTTGCGCGCCGATGAGCAGGCCTTCCTCGACGGCCCGGTGGAGGAGTTGTGCGCCATGCTCGACGACTGGGAGGTCCAGCGGCTCCGGGATCTGCCGGAGCCGGTGTGGCACTTTCTGCGCACCAAGGGCTTCTTCAGCCTGATTATCGCCAAGGAGTACGGCGGCCTGGGGTTTTCCCCCTATGGCAACTCAGCAGTGGTCACCAAGATCGCCAGCCGCAATCTCACCGCCGCCATCACCGTGATGGTTCCCAACTCCCTGGGACCGGGGGAGCTGCTGCGGGACTTCGGCACCACCGAGCAGCAGGATTACTACCTGCCCCGCCTCGCCAGTGGCGAGGATATCCCCTGCTTCGCCCTCACCGGCCCCACCGCCGGCTCCGACGCCGCCGCCATGCCGGATCAGGGCATTGTCTGCCGCGGCCAGTGGCAGGGGGAGGAGGTCCTCGGCCTGCGCCTCACCTGGGACAAGCGCTACATCACCCTGGCGCCGGTGGCCACGGTGCTGGGCCTGGCCTTTCGCACCTATGATCCGGACCACCTCCTGGGAGATGTGGAGGACCTGGGGATCAGCTGCGCCCTGATCCCCGTGGCCACCCCCGGGGTGTGGACCGGCAACCGCCACTTCCCCGTGGGCTCGGTCTTTATGAACGGGCCTACCAGGGGCAAGGACGTCTTTATTCCCCTCAGCTATGTGATCGGTGGCCGGGAGCGCCTGGGCCAGGGCTGGCGGATGCTGATGCACAGCCTGGCCGCCGGGCGGGCCATATCGCTGCCCGCCCTGGGCACCGCCGGGGTCAAGTTAAGCGCCCGCTACAGTGGGGAATACGCCCGCATCCGCCGTCAGTTTGGCCTGCCCATCGCCTACTTCGAGGGTATCGAGGAACCCCTGGCGCGGATGGCGGGAGAGGCCTACCGCCTGGATGCCGCACGGCTGCTCACCCTGAGCGCCCTGGACCTGGGGGAGAAGCCCGGGGTGTTGTCGGCGATCCTCAAGTACCATGCCACCGAGGCCAACCGCCGCTGCGTCAACGACGCCATGGATATCCACGGCGGCAAGGGCATCATCACCGGCCCCGGCAACTATCTGGCGGGCATGTACCAGGCCCTGCCCATCGCCATTACCGTGGAAGGCGCCAACATTCTCACCCGCAGCCTGATTATTTTTGGCCAGGGGGCGATCCGCAATCATCCCTATCTACAGGCGGAAATGGCCTTGGCCCAGGCCGAGGCAAATGCCGAGACAGAGGCCAAGTTCGATACCACCCTGTTCAGGCACATTGGCTTTGTGGTCAACAATATGGCCCGCAGCCTGGTATTTGGCGTTACCGGCGCACGCCTGATCCGCGCCCCCGTGTCCGGCCGCACCGCCCATTACTACCGCCAGCTCACCCGCCTGAGCAGCGCCTTTGCCTTTGTCGCCGACGTGGTGCTGCTGACCCTGGGGGGCACCTTCAAGTTTCGCGAGAAGATCTCCGGGCGCATGGCGGACGTCCTCACCCACCTGTATTTGGCCTCGGCCGTGCTCAAGCAGTTCGAGGACGACGGCTGCCCCAAGGAGGACCACGCCCTGGTCCACTGGGCCGTAAGGGACAGCCTGTTCCAGATTCAGAACGCCCTGATCAACACCCTGCGCAACTTTCCCAACCCGGTTATCGGTGCGCTGGTGCGCTGGTGCGTGTTTCCCCTTGGCCGCCCCTACAAGGCGCCGTCGGACCGCCTGGGCAAATACGTTGCGCGTATTCTTTACACCCAGGGTGCGGCCCGCCAGCGCCTCTGCGCTGGCCTTTACCAACCCGCTGACGACTCGGTCACCGCAAAACTCAGCCGCGCCTTTGCCGGCATTATCGCAACCTCGGGCAACGAGAAGCTGCTGAAAAAGCGCCTGGCCATGGATGTGACAGTCGACAACATTGCCGCCGTGGTGGCGGAAGGGCGGGCTAAACAGCTGATTTCAGAGGAGGAAGGGGAGCGCCTGCTGGAAGTGTATGGGCTGGTGCGGGAGGTCATCGGGGTGGACGATTTTCCACCCGCCGAGGCCCCCTGATCAGAGGGGGGTGAAAATCATCTCCAGGCGACCATCACTGCGCAGTATGCTCTGCTTGATGGCGATGCCACTGATGGCATCCTTGATGGCGGACTGGCTGTGGCTAAAGGGCAGCCCCACCCTGGGTACCGGACTCACCGACAGCAGCTCGGAATTGATCACGCCGTAGCTCTGTTCGCAGAGGGGGGTGTTTTTGTTGAGCACGGCAAAGCCATAGGCCCTGGCCTTGGGGGCCAGGTGGGGCAGCAATAGCCGGGCGAACAGGGGCAGCACCCGCAGGTCCAGGTAATTGAACACATCCCAGAACAGGCACACATCGAAAGTGTCCCCCGCCTCGAGATTCAGCGCCCCCCGGAGATGCTCGAGAATCTCCTCGTCGCCGAGGTCTTCGTCCGCCGCCAGGCGCTGATTGAGCTTCTTCAGCTCGGCGACAATGTCCGCCACGTGGTAGCGGGAGTTGAACTGGCCGAGAAAGAGGATGGTCTCCCCCCGGGCCGGACCCAGGTCGATGACCCGCACCGACTCCCCCTCAGCCAGCCGTTTCAGGTCGAACACTTCCGGCAGCAACCTGGTGGTAAAGGCTGTGGGTTCAGGGGTTTTGGCGAATAGCATAGGGGGTGTGGCCACATCGGAACAGTCCCCGCCCCGGTGGGGCGGCGGCCGTCGGGTCGATCATTAAACTGACATCAGCTGTGCTCCGCACCTGGCTGCACCAGGCGCCGGGGCAGGTCTGTCATGGCGGCAACAGCAGCCGTGCCGCCAGGCACAACAGCCGGCGCCGGAGTCCGTTGCGTCAGATGCGTTTGACAGCGGGCTGCAGGTCTGGGCGCTGTTGTTCCTGAGGGCCTCTGGTGGCCTTGGCCGCGGCGGCAAAATCCGACAAGGGCAGCTCGGAGGTACCGCCAACTGCGGGACCCATGTCGATGCTGCCCTTGAAGCGACCGCCGTCCTCCAGAATCACCCGGGGAGCCACCACATTGCCGCGAACATTGCCGGACTTGCTGATGACCACCTTCTCCTTGGCGACGATGTCGCCGTCAACCAGGCCATCGATCTTGATGATCTTGGCGTTGATATTGGCGTGGATGCGGCCGGAGGGACCCACGGTGAGCTCGTGGTCCTTGAGGGTGATGGTACCCTCGACTTCCCCTTCAATAACCAGGTTTTCGTCGCTGATAACTTCGCCGAGAATTTTGACAGTTGAACCGATCATAGCAGTAGTTCTCGAAATGGGTTGAGAGGGCTGGGGCGCCTGCCTGGCGGGCTCAGCGACAGGAGTTTTGACTGGGGGTTCGGGTGTCTTCTTGCCTTTTCTGTCAAACATGGAGTACCACCGCAGGTAGAAACAGTATCGGGAGCCCCCCGGCCAACCACATCAGCTGCCGGGAAAGCGGTCGCAAATAGTACTGCAATGGCCGGGCTACATCAATGGTGGTGATGGCCTCCGGCGCCGTGGGCGTGGCCGTGGGCAACCTCCTCCGGGGTGCCATCCCTCACCGCAACCACGGAAATCAGGAAATTCAGCACCTTGCCCGCCAGGGGGTGGTTGGTGTCGAGATCGACATTGAATTTGCCCACCTTGATCACGGTGGCATCCCGGGGGCCGTCCGCGGTGTTGACCTTGACCACCATCCCCGCTTGCAGCCGCTTTTTGCTCATCAGGTGCTTGATGGGCACCCGCTGGATGGCATTGGGTCGGCGCTCGCCGTAGCCCTCCCCGGGCTGCAGGGTCAGCGCCAGCTCATCCCCGGGTTCCCGCCCCAGCAGGGCGGACTCGACGGCGGGGAGGATATTGTGATGGCCCACCAGGCAGGCCACCGGCTCGCCGTCGCGGGAGGACTCCGAGTAAGCGCTGTCCGCCGCGCTCAATTCATAGTGGAACAACACCACCTTGTCGGCTTCAATTTTCATCATTTTCCTTGTGGTTTCAGGGTTCGTGACACAGCGACGCCGGGCCCTGCCCGGCGTCGCTGCATCGGCAGCTGTGTATATGGATTGGAGATTCCGCTGCAGCCGGGGCTTTGGCCTACAGGGAGCCCCTGGTGTACCTGTGATTGCGAGGAGCCCTTAGCTGCGAGCCTTTGGCTGCGACCCTAGCGCGGCAGGTAGCGACCTCAGTCGCCAACCCCCAGGCGCCCCCCCTTGCCCAGGCCCCCTTCAACGGTTTGGGCGCGATAATTGCGCAGGGATCTGACCATTTGGTTGTAGGAGTCGACAAAGGCCGCGGTGATCACCTTGCCTTCCGGGGTGTTGGTAAAAGCTCCGACGGAACCGCCGCCACTGCCGCCAAACAGGGCAGCGCCGACATTGAAATCCATATTCTTGGCGCTGCCGGTTGACGCGGAGATCTGCACCGAGGAGCGGTTGTCGATCAACAGCAGGGTGGTGGCGGCTTCATTCTTTTTCAGGCCGCCGGCGAGATTGCCGATCAGCCGGCCCTTGTCGCCAAACAGGCCACCAATGGCCCCACCCATGCCCCCGGTGCCCTTTTCGGCAAACTGAATGCTGGGACTCATGGTGTAGTCGGCGGAAACCATCAGGCCCTGGCCAAAGTTGCTGCCCTCTCGCAGCTCACCGGAATCCTGCAGGGCGCGCTCCTGCATCAGGTTGCTCATGGCCTTGCCCCGCTCCACCACCACGAAGCAGTTGGATTGCTGCACCATCATCCGCAGCACCGGGATGGTGCTGCCCAGCTGGGGGTAGCGACTGTAGTACACCGACCACCAGTTGGTGTTCTGATCCTCCTCCACCGCCAGGGTGCCCAGGGTTTCGGGGCAGTACTCCAGATCCCCGGCCGCCCCCTGGGCGTTGGCGCCGCCAGCGGCGCCGGTAACACTCATGTCGCCGGCGCCGCC
Source organism: uncultured Porticoccaceae bacterium (assembly GCA_964637045.1). Taxonomy (GTDB): domain Bacteria; phylum Pseudomonadota; class Gammaproteobacteria; order Pseudomonadales; family Porticoccaceae; genus CAYXXZ01. The sequence continues at coordinate 15,512 of CAZWUP010000021.1, forward strand.
CTTTTCAATCTTGGTGGCCTGGGCGCTCCCGGCAGCCAGCAGCAGGGATACCAGGAAAACAAATCCAGTTTTTTTCATCTCAGCAATCTCCAGCAGGTTGTTTCGGTGTCAGTGGCCGGCGCAACTGCAATCAGCGGCCGCCGGTTAACCATAGCTCAAATATCGTCACAAACATGGCGGTTTTGGTTTTCCTCGGAGTCCGGGTCGGCGTAGGCGGCGTAGTCCGGCAGCGCAGGCATCATCTGCTGAGCCAGCTCGCCGCACTGCTGAAGCTTCTGGAACTCTTCGCTGGCAATAAACTTCATGCCGTAACCCATTGCCATTTCCTGGGCCTGATCCCGTTCACCAGCGGCACACAGCTGCTTGAGCTGGGCCTGCATGGCCTTGCCCTCCTCCCCCATGGCCCGGAGCTTGTCCTGGTCGAGATTTTGGAAGCAAGCGGCCATCTGGGCGGCACCCTGCATCATGCTCTCCATGGACCCCCGCTCTCCCGGGGCGGGAGTCTGCGCGCCAACAGACAGTGAAGCAGCCAAAAGAGTGGCGGGTAGAAACATAGAAAATTTAATCACTTGAAACTCCTTTTTGCGGCAATTTATAACATCAGCGAAGAGCCCGACATCCACGAGCCGGGGCGGGCAACCCCTGTCGAGACCGGGGTATTTCAGCACATCCACTGGCAACTGCCAATAGTGCGCCCAGCGGCCTCGGGTGGCGAATACTGGACAGCAAATTGCCCTGTGGTGTACTGTCCACCATCCAGCCATCAGCCACTCCAGCCCCATGGACAGCTCAGCAGGTGCCAACGCTTCCAAAATCAATCCCCAGCGGGTGAGAAGAAGCTCATCCTATCGGGCGGCCCTGGCCAGGGCAACCCGGGTGCTGAAAAAACCGGACCGCCTGGCGCAACTGATCAAGGATGCCAGCACCAAGGCGGACAAACTGGACAAGGGGCCCATCGCCGACGCCAAGGACAGCCTGTTGACCCTGTTCAGGCTGGTGAAGGCCTACGCCCGGGGGGACTACCGCAATATATCCTGGTCCAACCTGGTGTTGGTGGTGAGCGCCATCATCTACTTCGTCACCCCCATAGATCTGGTGCCGGATTTTATCCTCGCCCTCGGCTACCTGGACGACGCGGCCATCCTGGCCTGGACCATCAAGGCCCTCGGTGAAGAGGTGAGGGAGTTCAGCCGCTGGGAGGCCAACCACCCCGCCGTCACCCCGGAGGCGGTGGAGATGGCGGAGGACTGAGCCAGCCGGCGGGAAGCACGGCGACGCCGGCAGCCACCCCCTGGCACATCACTCCAGGCGGGGTTTTTTCAGCGGGGAAAAGCCCTTGTCCTCAACCTGGACACCCGCCCCCCTGCCGCCGGGAGCAGTTCTCCCGGCGGTCTTGCGCGGCCCCGTTCCAGCACCTTTTACCGCCCTCTTGCCGCCAGTGCCCGCTGCCGCGCCAGCGGTTTTGCCGCCCTTGCCACTTTTGCCGCCCTTGCCCCCTTTGTCTCCTGCGGCAGACTTCTTCTTTTTGGGCCCCGCGGCCTTGCCGGAGGCTTTGACTTTCTTGGGCCCCTTGTAGGTGCCCTCCAGCCCGGAAATCTTGCGCCGCTCAAAGGTCGCCCCCAGGTAGCGCTGGATGCCGGCACAGAGGTTCCATTCCGGCGAACTCACCAGGGAGATCAGCAGCCCCTCGTCCCCGGCCCGCCCAGTGCGCCCGGCGCGGTGCACGAACTCCTCCCCGGACTGGGCCATGTCGTAATTGATCACCAGGTCGAGATCGCTCACATCCAGACCGCGGGCAGCCACGTCCGTGGCCACCATTACCTTGAAGCGGCCCTCGCGGAAACCCGCCATGATCTTGCGGCGCTCGTCCTGGGCAACCTCGCCGTGGAGAAAGCGCACGCGGTGGCTGTGGCCAGCCAAGGCGTTGGCCACCTGCTCGGCGGCTTCCCGGGTCTTCACGAAAACCAGCGCCTTGGTGTGTTTTTCGTTGGCCAGCAACCAGGTGAGCTGGCGGATCTTGTGCTCAGAATCGTCTGAAAGAATCATCTGCAACTTTATGTTTTTATTTACTTCCCTCGCTGTGGAAAGCAGCACTTTCTCGGGGTCATGGAGGAGGTCTGCGGCCACCACGGCGATGCCCTTGTGCTTCAGGGTGGCAGACAGCATGACACTCTGGTGCTCACCCTGGATATGGGCGGCAATGGCCAGCACATCTTCGCGGAACCCCATATCCAGCATCCGGTCGGCTTCGTCCAGCACCAGGCATTTCACGCCCCCCAGGTCCAGGCTGTTGCGGGCCAGGTGCTCGGTGAGGCGCCCCGGCGTGGCGACGACAAATTCCGGATTGCGCCTCAGCAGAGAGGCCTGGTAACGAAATTCCTGACCGCCGGAAATCAGCACCGCCCGCACCCCGCTGGCCTCCGCCAGGGCCAACACCTGCTTGTAGACCTGGTCCGCCAGCTCCCTGGTGGGCAACAGGATCAGGCAGTGGGGGGACTCCCGGGCCAACAGCCGGGGGTTGCCGAGCAACTGGTGCATCACTGGCAACAGATAGGCCAGAGTCTTGCCGGTTCCGGTTTCGGCACAGACCAGGGCGTCCCTGCCCGCCAGCAACACCGGGATGGCGGTGTCCTGCACATCGGTGGGTGAGTTGATGTCCTGGGACTCCAGGTAGTCGATAAGGCGCCCATGGAGGGCCAATTCGCGAAAGCTGGTCAAGGTGTTCCCCCTGGGGATTGTAGCCGGCCATTATAACCAGCTCGGCTCTGATATGATTGCGCCACCGGCCCCAGAGACAATTTCACCGCCAAATGGACGATCTGCCCACCCGTATTCACCGCTATCTCGTCGCTGTTCTGCTGTTGGTTATGTGCATCGAACTGGTGGCCGTGCTCTACGAAGGCCTGTGGATGCACGCCTTCCTGATTCTCGGCATCATCGCCGTCAGCCTGGTGCCCCTTCTGTTGCGCCGCCAGTATCAAATATACATCCCCGCAGAATTTCAGATTCTGGCGGTCATCTTTGTTTTTGCCTCGCTGTTTCTCGGGGAGATTCACAGCTACTACGAGCGCATCTGGTGGTGGGATATGGCCCTCCATGCCAGCTCTGGGCTGTTGATGGGCATCTTCGGCTTTTTGCTGGTCTATCTGCTCAACAAGAATGAGCGGGCACCCATTGACATGACGCCGGGGTTTGTCGCCCTGTTTGCGTTTCTGTTCGCTCTCGCCGTGGGCACCCTGTGGGAGATTTTTGAATTCGCCATGGACAGCCTGTTCGGCATGAACATGCAAAAGCCCATGCTCGGCGACCCCTCTGGCCTCACCGACACCATGTGGGATCTCATCCTGGACGCCATCGGCGCCCTGCTGATCAGTGTCCTGGGCTGGTGGTATATGGCCAAGCGCCAGCAGTCCTTTATCGACCTGTGGATTCGCAAGTTTATCGACCGCAACCCCAAGCTGTTCCGGCGCTACCAATAGCCGAAAACCCATTGCCAACAACAGCTTTGCCTCAGGCCAGGGCGTAGGTTCCGCTCAGTGCCGCGTGGTCGGACAGCTTGCGCCAGGGACCGCTGTCCAGGCAGGCGCAGGACAGGGGCCTCATCCCCCGGTAGTAGATCCGGTCCATGGCCAACAGGGGAAACCACACCGGAAAGGTGACGGCGTGACGCCCGGTGAGCTCGGCAAAGAGCTCCTTCACATCCAGGTCCTCCTCGAAGTGGGCCTCGGCGCGCTTTTTCCAGTCGTTGAAATCCCCGGCGATCAACATGGGCTCGTCGTGGGGCACATGGCTTTCGATGCGCTGAATCAGGGTATCCAGCTGGCGCGCACGCTCCGCCTGGAACAACCCCATGTGTACACACAGGGTGTGCAGCGGCGGCTTGCCCGGCAGCTCGATAACGCCGTGAAGAATGCTGCGGCTGGCCAGGCGATGGTTGGAGACATCGATATTCTCCCAGAAGCTGAAGGGGTACTTGCTGAGAATGGCGTTGCCGTGGTGGCCCTTCTTGTAGATGGCGTTCTTGCCATAGGCATAGT
>CAZWUP010000022.1:0-19507 GCA_964637045.1 uncultured Porticoccaceae bacterium
GAAATAGGGGCCCTGCAGGCGGCTGTGGAGGGTGGCGTACCAGTCGGAGGTGAGGGCGTAGGAATTCTCCTCGATAATGATCTGCTCGTAGCGGAAGTCATTGTCACCCATGCCGCCAAACTCCTCGTCCGGCCACACCATCAGAAAGCCCAGCTCACCGGCCTTCCTGAAGGCCGACCTGTCGATGATTCCCGCCTCCCGCCACTGCTCCATATTGGGCACGATCTCGTCGTGGAGGAATTTGCGATAGGCATCGCGGAACATGGTTTGTTCTTCGGTAAATTTTCTCTTGAACACCGCAGTACTCCAGATAGGGGCCACGGGGGGCAGAGGCCCCCCGTGGCGGGGATTCAGATTAACCGTTTACTCGAACAATTCGCCGGCGGCCAGCTTGTCGGCGACGATGGCGGGGGCCTTGAAGCGCTCCCCGTAGGTCGCCGCCAACTGGTCGCAGCGATCGCTGAAGCGCTGCAAGCCGTAGCTGTTGACGAACTGGATAAAACCGCCGGTCCAGGCCGGGGCACCGATCCCCATCAGGGAGCCGATATTGCCGTCGGCGACAGTGCGCAACACCCCTTCCTGAAGACACTTCAGGGTTTCCACCACCTGGCGGAACAACAGGCGGTCCTTGGCGTCCTGCTCGGAGATCGAGGCATCGGCTTTGGTGTAAATCTCGTACAGTTTCGGCCAGATATGCTTGCCGCCCTCGGCGGGATACTCGTAGAAACCGCCACCGTGGTAGCGGCCGCCGCGGCCGAACTCGCCGATCAGCTTTTCGGCAACCTGGGTGGCGACGCTGTTGTCGGACTTGGAGCCGTAGACACCCAGCTCCCGCTGGGTCTCGGACACCTTGCGGTTGAGCTCCTGGCTGATCTCGTCGAACACGGTGAGGGGCCCCACGGGCATGCCCACATACTTGCCCATGTTGTCGATAAACACCGGATTGATGCCCTCCACCAACAGGCGGGAGCCTTCGTCCAGATAGGTGCCAAACACCCTGGAGGTGAAGAACCCCAGGGAGTCGTTGACCACGATGGGGGTCTTGCCGATCTGCCTGGCGAAGTCGTAGGCCTTGGCCAGGGTGAGCTCGCTGGTCTTGTCACCGCAGATGATCTCGATCAGCGGCATCTTGTCCACCGGCGAGAAGAAATGGATGCCGATGAAATTTTCCGGTTTGCCACTGGCCTCGGCGAGCAGGGAAATGGGCAGGGTGGAGGTATTGGAGCCGTAGACGCCCCCCTCCGCCAACATGGGCTCGGTTTCCTTGGTCACCGCCGCCTTGAGCTTGACGTTTTCAAACACCGCCTCGATGATCAGGTCGCAGCCCTTGAGGTCGCCGTTGTCGGCGGTGGCCTTGATCAGGCCCAGGGTGGCGGCTTTCTTGTCTTCGCTCATCCTGCCCTTGGCCACCAGCTTGGCGAGCAGGCCGTCACTGTAGGCCTTGCCCTTGTCGGCGGCGTCCTGGGAAATGTCCTTGAGCACGGTTTCGATACCCGCCATGGCGCAGGCGTAGGCGATGCCCTGGCCCATCATGCCGGCACCCAGGATGCCCACCTTGGCCACCTTGGTCTTGTCGATCCCCTTGGGACGGCTGGCACCGCTGTTGATCTTGTTCATCTGCAGGAAGGTGCTGTTCATCAGGTTCTTGCCGACGGGGGACATCATCAGCTCCACCAGGCCGCGGGTTTCGATGCGCAGGGCGGTGTCGAAATCCACGCACATTACATCGTGGGCCACCGACAGGATGCGCGCCGGCGCCGGCAGCAGGCCCCGGGTTTTGGCGAAGTACAGGGGGTTGGATGCACTGAGGATGCCGCTGACCTTGGGGTTGTAGATACCCTGGTCCTTGATCACATAGCCCTTCTGGTCCCAGGGCTTGACACCCGCATCGGGGTTGGCCTTGAGCCAGGCCTTGGCGGCGGGCACCAGCTCCTCGGCGCTGGCCACGGTGGCGTCGATCAAGCCCACTTCCAGGGCCTTGGCAGGGTTGAGGCGAGTGCCCTCGAGGATCAACGGCAGGGCCTTTTCGAGACCCAGCATATGGATGGTGCGCACCACGCCGCCGGCGCCCGGCAGCAGGCCCAGGGTCACTTCCGGCAGGCCGAGCTGAACCTTGGGGGAGTCCCAGGCAATGCGGTGGTTACAGGTCAGGCAGATCTCCAGGCCGCCGCCCAGGGCGGCGCCGTTGATGGCCGCCACCACCGGCACCGGCAGCTTCTCGATGCGCCGCAGCTGGCCTTTCATGGCCTCGGTGGAGGTGAACCATTGCTCCGTCTCGCTGGGCTGGGCCTGGACCATCTCCTTGATGTCGCCGCCGGCGAAGAAGGTGCTCTTGGCGGAGGCGACAACCACCCCCTTGAGGCCCTCTTCGGCTTCCAGCTTGCCCGCCAGCCACTCGATGGCGTCGCGGAAATCCCCGTTCATGGCGTTGACGGGGCCGGCCATGTCCATGGTCAGGGTGACGATGCCGTCGGCATCCTTCTCGTAGATAAAACCTTTGAAATTCTCGCTCATTGTCGTGTACCTGCTAAGTCAGTTGGCGCCGCGCTGTCACACGCGCTCGATGATGGTGGCGATACCCTGGCCGCCGCCCACACAGAGGGCGACGAGACCGCGCTTGAGATTGCGGCGCTCCAGTTCATCGAGGATGGTACCCACCAGCATGCAGCCGGTGGCCCCCAGGGGGTGGCCCATGGCCATGGCGCCACCGTTGACATTGGTGATCTCACGGTCGATGTCGAGGTCCTGCATAAAGCGCAGGGCCACCGACGCAAAGGCTTCGTTGATCTCGAACAGGTCGATATCGGACACCTTGAGGCCGGCCTTGGCCAGGCACTTCTTGGCGGCGGGACCGGGACCGGTCAACATGATGGTGGGGTCGGTGGAGATGACCGCGGTGGCAATGATGCGGGCGCGGGGGGTGAGGCCGAGGTCCTTGCCCACCTGCTCGCTGCCGATCAGGGCGGCGGAGGCGCCGTCGACAATACCGGAGGAGTTGCCGGGGGTGTGGACGTGATCGACATGGGTGAGCTGTGGGTACTTGCTGACCATCATGTCGTCAAAGCCCATGGCACCCATGGCGGCGAAGGAGGGCTTCAGCTTGGCGAGCCCTTCCATGGTGGTGTTGGGCTTGATGAACTCATCCTTGGCGAGGATGGTGAGGCCCATGCGGTCCTTCACCGGCACCACGGACCTGTCAAAGTAGCCGTTGTCCCGGGCGTGGGCGGCGCGCTGCTGGGAGAGCAGGGCCAGGGCGTCCACGTCTTCCCGGGTCCAGCCGCCGAGGGTGGCGATGGCGTCGGCACCCAGGCCCTGGGGAATGGTGAGTTCCTTGATGGACAACTCGGGGTCGTTGAGCCAGGACCCGCCGGCGGCACCCATCTTGACCCGCGACATGGACTCCACGCCCCCGGCCACCACCAGATCTTCCCAGCCGGAGGCCACCTTCATGGCCGCCAGGTTGACGGCCTCGAGGGCCGAGGCGCAGAAGCGGTCGAGCTGAAAACCCGGCACGCTGATGTCCCAGTTGGCGTACTGGACAATGGCCTTGGCCACATCGCTGCCCTGCTCGCCGACGGGGCCGACACAGCCCATGACGACGTCGTCCACCCGGGTGGTGTCCAGGTCGTAGCGCTGCTGCAGCTCTTTCAGTAGGCCGGCCCCCAGCACCACGGGCTTGACTTCATGGAGGGACCCGTCCGCCTTGCCCCGACCGCGGGGCGTGCGGATAGCGTCGTAAATGTACGCTGTGTTAGCCATGTTCTACACCTCAACAATGTGATTGGCGGGGGCGCTGGTGATCAACCCCCGAGTGGAAAACTCTTCTCCCGCCCCGTGCGGGGTGAAGAGGGAAAGCTCTGGGCGGCAACAACTTAACAATGTCATCTAGCCGCTTGCGGGGTCCTATTATTGCCCATTGGGCGCCGGGAGCAATGGCAGCAGTGGACAGGAAAATTGACATTTTGTAACATGGCCGCCTGTCTTCCAGGCTTGCCAGACATGCGAAACGCGTCCGTTCACATCCATTTTGTCCGGGTAACCCTGAATAACGCCCAACAGCACAATCTAGACATTAAAGCGCTCCTCAGCCGCAGCCGGATTTCTCCCCAGTTGATCCAGCTGGACGACGCCCGGGTCTCGGCGCGGCAGTTTGCCGACCTGCAAACCCTGACCATGCTGGCCATGGGGGACGAGCTGCTGGGCCACAGCCCCCACCCGGTGCGCCTGGGCTCCTGGTCGGCCATGTGCCACTGGCTGATCCACACCAAAACCCTGGGCCAGACCATCAAGCGCTTCTGCCGCTTTTACGGGCTGATGGAGCGGGGCTTCAGGGCCCGGCTGACCACCGAGGGCAATCTGGCCATTGTCGACGTCTCCCCCTGGTCGGAACCGGAAAGGCATCAAATCTACGGCTATGAACTCTTTATGTTCACCTTTCACCGCCTGCTGTGCTGGATGACCCGGGAAAAACTGCCCATTCACCGCATGCACCTGCCCTACCCCAGGCCCGCCCACCACCGGGAGTACCAGTACATGTTCTACGGATACCCGGTGTTCTTTGACCAGCAACGCTGCTCCATCAGCTTTCACCGGGCCCTGTTGGCCAAACCGGTGCGCCAGGATATCACTGCCCTGACGGAATTTCTCCGCCACCCGATGTACGAAATCATTGTCCAGGATCACGACCGCTCCAGCTGGTCCGCCCGGGTCAGGGAGCTCATCGCCAGAAACCCGGCGGACAATCCCGGCCTGACGGATGTCGCGGCAACCCTGGATACCCCCAGCCACACCCTGAGGCGGCGACTCGCGGACGAGGGCCAATCCTATAGCGACTTGAAGCGGGAGGTCAAACGGGATCTCGCCATCCACTACCTCTCCAGCCGCGACATCAGCGTCGAGGAAGTGGCCTTCAAAACCGGCTTCTCGGAAGCCAGCGCCTTTATCCGGGCCTTCAAGCAGTGGACTGGGGTGACACCCTATACCTACCGCAAGGGGCGCTGAGGTCACAATGATGCTACCGGAGGCCTTGCGGCGAGCAACGGGATGCTCAAAACGTCTTGGTTATCCCCAGGCCGTAGGTTCTCGGCTCCGCCGGGTAGGCCGCCAGCTTGCCGGACTGGAGGGGCACGTCAAAATGCACGTAGGAATAGTCCTCATCCAGAATATTTCTCGCCCACAGGGCAATTTCCAGCTGCTGACCGAGAAAGCGCAGCCCGGTGCGCAGATTGGCGATGCCATAGCCATCCTGCTTCTTTAGCGGGTCGATATTGCCGTCCATGTATTGCTCGGTACTGTAGTTGTAGTCAGCGCGAACATAGGCCTCGGTCTGGTGGTCGATGGTGAATACCCGGGTGGCGCCGATGATAAAGGTGTGCTCGGCGTTGGTGTCCAGCGGGTCTCCTGAGCGGTCGCAAAAACCGTCCTGGGGACTACCCCGCCCCGGATCCTGGATGCCGGTGAGCCAGGAATAGGCGATCCAGCAGTTAGCCCGATCGAAGCCGACAAACTCCGCCTTGTTGTAGACATAGGCGCCGTTCAGGGACAGTTCGTCGGTGGGCTGCCACCACAACTCCAGCTCGCCACCCCGGGCTTTCACCTCGCCGGCGTTGGCCAGGTTGAAGCCGGCGCCCTGGAAGGAGTTGGTCTGGTAGTCCTCGGTGACGGTGTGGTGAAGGCTGAGATTGACCCGCAGATTCTGCCGGGGAAAGTCGGCTTTCATCCCCAGCTCAAAGGTCTGGGAGGTTTCGGCGTCGAACACCACGCTGAAGGCCGGGCTGATGCGGTCGGTATTGGTGCCTCCCGCCTTGTAGCCGGTAGCCCAGGAGGCGTAGAACAGCATGTCGTCGGAGGGAAACCAGCTCAGCTTGACGGTGCCCGTCACCTGCTCGTCTTCAAGGGACTCAGCCACGTCGGAGCGGGGGTTGGCCAGGGTCAGGTCGGCAAGGCCCAGCAGCGCCCCCCAGGACGCCCCCGGCTGGGTGAAGCGGCCAGCGATTTGCTTGTCTTCATTGGTGTAGCGCAGGCCCAGGGTGCCCAGCCATCGGGGACTGAAGCGATAGTCGTATTGGCCGTAGATCGCCCAGTTTTTGTGCTCCTGCTCCATCTGGTTGACCGCACGCTGGTTGTCGGGAAATGCCACACCCTGAACACCCAGCGCCTGCAAACCAAACAGCGGATGGCCGGGGGGCAGAGGCACATTCTCCAGACCAACCACCATGGCTGAGGCGGTCAACCCCAGCTGCTGGGCCAGCCCCCCCAGGGCGGCCGCGGTGGCGAGGTCTCCGCCCTGGGCCGCCGCAGCCGCCAAATTGGCGAGATTCCCGGCCTCCGAGAAAACACTGAGGGCGATGCTGTTGTTGGCATCATTGCCCAGGGTGATTTGACTGGTGGTGTCCAGGTCCTGCTGGAAATAATAGGCCCCCAGCAGAAAATCATAGTTATCGTCATTGATGTGGAAGCGAATTTCCTGGGAAAACGAGTCCTGTCGGGCATCTTCCCTGCGGGAGACAAAATCCAGGGTGCTGAAGTCCCCGTCCACATCATCGCTGGAGTCGAAGCGGCGCCAGCCGGAGATGGCGGTTAACTCACCCCCCAGCACACTCCAGTTCAATTCCGCCGAAAGCCCCTGATCCTCATTGCTGGAGAGCGGCAGCTGGCTGAAGGCCACCACATCGTCGAAAACCCGGCTCTCATCGACAATGGTGGCGCCAAAGCCCGCCACCGGGACCGGAAGCCCGGGAATCAGCACTGAGCGGGGAATGCTGAAAATACTGTCGGTTCCCGGGCCGGGTGTCGCGCTGTAGGCGCCGGTGACACTGTTGCGGGAAAACACCTGATAGTTGTTGCGCACCGTAACCGCGGCGCAACAGACCTCATCGATTTGCGAGTAATCGGCAATCAGGCGCAGGCTGAGGTCGTCATTGGGGGTATACAGAAACTGCAGCCGCCCCCCCTCCCGATCCCTGTCGTTGAGCTTGTTATCCCCCAGATGCACATCGTCGACGAAGCCGTCCCGGGAGGTGCCAAAGCCCGTCAAGCGCCAGGCCAGCACATCCTCGACCACGCTGCCACCGACGGCGCCATTGACGCTGACCAGGTTCAGATTGCCCACACCGGCCTCGATATAGCCGCCAAATTCATGGCTGGGGGCGACTGTGCTCATCAGCACCGCCCCGGAGGAGGTATTGCGTCCGAACAGGGTGCCCTGGGGGCCCCGCAGCACCTCCACTTGCTCGATATCCACCAGCTCGTTGATCATCGAGTTCTGCCGCGGCCGGTAGACGCCGTCCACATACAGCCCCACCGAGGATTCCAGGCCGAAGTTGGAGCCACTGGTGCCCACCCCGCGAATGGAAAATACCGTGGTGGTGGCGCTCTGATTCTGGGTTACCGCCAGGGCCGGTACACTCTGCTGAAGGTCGAAGACATCGGTGATACTGAGCTCCGTCAGCTGACCGCCGGACAGGGCGGAGACCGCAACGGGGATCTCCTGGATATACTGCTCCCGCTTCTGGGCGGTAACGACGATTTCCTCGATGACGCTGGCCAGGGCCAGCTGGGGAATCGTCAGACCTATGGCCACCAGCCCACCGCGCACCGAGGCCGCCAAAACTTTGCGCTCCGCTTTGTCCTGAGCCCACATCTCCCACCCCCTCACTCGATTCTTGATGTTGTACCTGAAAGATATACCCAATTTCATTGCTGTCCCACAGTTTTTCGGGTAACTACCGGTAAATGTAGCTCAGCGTTGAGTTTTCCTGAGGGGGGGGTCGGTGGCGGACATAAATCCGGTACTGAATAATTGAGGGCTTTATGGGGCTTCGACCTCAGATCGCGGTTGGGCTTATTTCAGTGCTATTCATGTCTCCAGATAGTTGTGGGACTGCAATGACCCAATTCGGGAAAATTGGGAAAAACAGGCCTGTTTTACTCAGTCAGTGGCAAATCAGTAACGACAGTTACTCAGCCACAGACTCTGGTAGGGCTCCAGCACCAGGGAGGCGCCGAGATCCGGAATACCGATGCCGCTGATCAGGTCGCTCCAACTTTCGGTGGCCACCAGGTTGATCTGGCTGAGGAGGATGGTCTGGGGCTCGGTGGTGATATTGGCGAGGCAGAAAATACTTTGATCCCGCTTCAGGCTCTGGCGCCAGAAGGCAAAAATCTCGTCCCCCAGGTGGAGGGTGAACTGGGTGACATTGGGGTGAAAGGCCGGCTGGCGACGGCGGATGGCGATCAGCCGCTTGAGTTCGTCGAGCACGGGGCGGTGGTGCAGGCCGGAGTCCGCCAGCCTGGCGACCAGATCGCCCTCTTCCCAGCTGTGGCGATTGATGGAGCGCTTGCGGCCGGTATTTTCGAACTTGCGGGTGTCGTTTTCGGTACCCAGCATGCTGTGGATATAGATGGCCGGAATCCCCTCCACCGCCAGCATGATGGCGTGGGCGCAAACAAAGCGCTGGAACTGCCACTGGTCGGGTCCACCCGCGGCGGTACCTTTCATGGCATCGTAGAGGCTGATATTGATTTCATAGGGCTTTTCAAACCCCTCCTGACCCTTGCGGAAAGACACCATGCCGCCAAAGTTCTGCATTGTGTCGATCAACACCCTCAGCTCATCCTCATCCAGCAGTCCCTCCGTGGGGCGCAGGCCAATACCGTCGTGGGAGGCGATAAAGTTCAGGTAGGCGGTGCCGTTCTGGGCGGGGGGCATGCTCATCATCCAGGTTTTCAGGTGCCGGCAGCTGCCGGTGATCAGGGCATTGACCAATAGCGGGGGCAGGGAAAAATTGTAGATGACATGGGCCTCGTTGGCATTGCCCAGGTAGGTCAGATTCTCCCGATTGGGGACATTGGTTTCGGTGACCAACACCGCCCTGGGATTTTTGTGCTCCACCAGCAGGCGCAACAGCTTGATGATCTCGTGGGTCTGGGGCAGATGCACACAGCTGGTCCCCGGCTCCTTCCACAGAAAGGCCACTGCATCCAGGCGAAACACCTCCACCCCCCAGTCCAGGTAGCGGGCCACAATACCGACAAATTCCGCCAACACCTCCGGATTGGCGAAGTTGAGATCCACCTGGTCTGGGCTGAAGGTACACCACAGCCACTTGACGCCGTCGGCGGTTGCCACAGGATTGAGCAACGGGGTGCTGCGGGGGCGGATCACCCCACTGGTATCAGCGTGTTCATCGGCGGTGTAAAAATAGTCCCGCCCCGGGTGCTGGCATTTTTTAAAGTTTTCAAACCAGCGGCTGCGGGCGGAGGCGTGGTTGATCACCAGGTCCGCCATCAGGCGAAAATCACCGGCCAGGGCGCTGATATCCTGCCAATCCCCCAGCGCCGGATTGACGGCAAGGTAATCCATCACCGAAAAGCCGTCGTCGGAGCTGTAGGGGAAGAACGGCAGAATATGCAGTATGGTCACCGCCTCCGCCAGCTCGGCGGCCAGAAAGCGGCGCAGGGTAACCAGGGGCTTTTCACCCGCCCTGTGGATGGAGTCGCCGTAGCTGATCAGGGCAATATCCCTCTGATCCCAGTGGTTTTGGTGGGCTTGCACCCGGGCCATGCCGGCTGGGTAGGCCATCAGCTGGATCAGCCTCTCCACCCAGGACTCCAGGTCCCTGTCGCCGTAGATTTGCGCGAGATGCTCCCGCACCCGCGACCTCAGGTCGGCGCACACTTCGCTCCTGTCCATCGGCTAACCCCGATACTGTCGGTGATCCCCGTCCACCGCGTCTCTGAGCATGGCGAAGATCTCCGGGATGGCACTCACCACCCGGTTCCAGCCGGGCACAAAGGGGGTATCCATGGGGTTGTGGAGAAAAAACGCGCCCGCATCGACAATATTTTGGGCAAAGACCTCCACCGCCATCTCCTCGGCGTGACGGTCGAAACTCAGGCCGTTGATGGCGGCATCGTTGGCATAGGTCTCGATAAAGTCCAGGGCAATACGGTAATAGGAGGCCTTGATGGTGCGAAACTTCTCCACCGAAAAGATCTCGCCGTTGGTGGCCAGCTTGCGGAACAGGGTTTTGGCGATATCCAGGCTCATTTTCGACAGCCCGCGACGGGCGTCCTCAGGGGATACCTCCTGGTGTTTGTGGTCGTAGACATCGGCGATATCCACCTGGCAAAGGCGATTGGTGGAATAGTTGCGGTACATCTCCGACAGCACTCCCACCTCCAGCCCCCAGTCGCTGGGAATGCGCAAATCGGTGAGCACGTCCATGCGCAGGGAAAACTCCCCGGACAGGGGATAGCGGAAACTATCGAGATAATCCAGGTAGTGATTGGGGCCGCACACCAGACGCAGGGCGCGGATCAGCGGGGTGACCAGCAGGCGGCTGACCCGGCCGTGCATTTTCCGGTGGGCGATGCGGGTGTAAAAGCCCTTGCAGAACTCGTAGTTGAAATTGGGGTTGGCCACCGGGTACACCAGCCTGGCCAGCAGTTCCCGGTTGTAGGTCAATATATCGCAGTCGTGCAGGGCCAGGGCCTCCACCCGATCGGTGGCCAGGGCGTAGCCGAAGCAGTACCACACATTGCGCCCCTTGCCGGCCTCGGTGGGGGCCAGGCCGTGTTTTTCCAGCACCTGGTCGACCTGGCGCAAACGGGGGCCGTCGTTCCACAACACCACAGGCTCCTGGGGCAGCTTGGCGAAGTATTGGAGGGCGTGGCGATACTGGTCTTCCGAGGCCCGGTCCAGGCCGATAATGATCTGGCTGAGATACTTCACCCTGGTGAGTTCCTCGACGATATTGGCCAGGGCCGCGCCCTCCAGTTCGGAGTACAGGGACGGCAGCACCAGGCCTATGGGCCGGTGCTTGCTGAACCCGAGAAGTTCCGCTTCCATCTCCTCCAGGGGGCGGCGGGTCAGATTGTGAAGGGTGGTAATCACCCCGTTTTGATAGAAATCGCCCATGTTCTAGCCCTCCATAAGGGTTGTTATGGCGCTGGCCCACCCGGCGGGCCCGCGCAGCTGGGTGCGGAGAATGTGTTTTGGCCCCGACACCTGCAGCTGCGGCGAGTTGTCGGAGCGGACAATCACCGCAATATCCGCCGCTGCCAGCATGGTCACATCATTGGGGCTGTCACCCAGGGCGATTATTTCCGGCGCGGCGCCCCAATGGCTGGCGTACAAACCCCGCAATTCCGTCACCGCCCTGCCCTTGTCACTCCGGCCGGACACCGTCAAAAAGCGCCCCCCCTGCTGGGCACTGCAGCCTGCTTCCGCGAGGGCTAGAATAAAATCGGCGCGTTGGTCGTCCCTGCCCTGCCACACCAGGGGTTCGGAAAATTCCCGCTCCCGGGCCAGGGCCGCCGCGTCCGGGGCCAGGCCGGTGCGCTCCGCCACCTCGGCGGCGGACATGTCGCTGAAGCCGCGAAAACAGAATTGGCTGCGCAGCCCAGCGAGGACAGCGAGAATCCTGTGGTGGGACATACCCAGCACCAGGTCACCGGCAAGCAGCCCGCCCCGCCCTGTGTCATCCGGGTGGGGGCAGATGGCGGCCCCGTTCTCGACGATAAATGGCGCAGTGTTGGCGGTGGCCCGCTTGAGCGCAAGAATTTCGGCGCGGGTTTTACTGGAGCAGTACACCACGGGAATCTGGTGGGCTGCCAACAGCTTCAGTGCGGGCAGTGCCGCCCGAAAGCTGTAGTCGTGGTGGTCCAGCAGGGTGCCGTCGAGATCGGTGACCACCAGCCTGGGGCGTGGAGTGGTGTCGGGTTTGATGTCAGTCTTAACGATAATCACCTCTGGACGGGTTGTTTCTTTTCCCTGTCAGGCCGGCCCGGATCGCGCTGCCAAGCCGACCACCGCCGCGATGTCATGGTTCTCATCCAGGGTCAGCAGGCAATCCGCCCGCGCTGGCATTTCCGCCAGGATATGGCGGGTAATGCGCTCATAGTACTGAACAAAGGTGCCCACTTGCTCCGGGCTCATCAGGGCGGAAGCATCCCCCCCCTGTGCCCTCAGCCTGGCCCGCAGTTTCTCTTCCTGCACCAGCCGCCAATCCCGCACCAGCTCCCAGCGGGGCACACGAATCAGGATCAGCATCTCGAGGCGGGCGAAGAGCTGCTGGTAGCGGCCGGCCAACTGGGCATTCACATAGTGGCGCCAGCGCCCGTCGCGGTCCCGCTGTTGTTCCACTGCATTGATGGGCTGGGCAAGCTCCGCCTCCTGCTGTGGCCGGGCCCCGACACACCAGCCCTCCACCAGGATCACCCGGGGCCTGCCGCGGAAAACAGGCCAGGCTGCCTGGGGTCGACGGTCGTCTACTGCCTTGTCAAAGGCCGGAATGGCGGTGAAATCATGGTTCCCCGCCTGTGCCAGGTCCTTGAGCACATCGAGACCCAGCTCGATATCGTGGGTGCCGGGCACCCCCCGCACCGCCAGCAGAGGATGGACATCCGCCGCCAATTGGCGGCGTTCGGCCCCGGTGAGGTAGAGATCGTCGAGGGAAAAAGCCGCACAGGGCAGTCCCTGTTCAGCGTCCAGAATGGCGGCCACGAATTTGGCCAGGGTGGACTTGCCCGAACCCTGGGCACCACAGATCCCCACCACCAATGGCCCCGGCGTGTTTGCCACCCGCGCCGCCAACTCTTCCGCCAGTGGCCGATAGACCCTGTCCACCGTGGCCCGAAAGCTGGCGGGCAACCCCTCCTCCGCCAGCAGCTGGTGGAGAAGAGTATCCAGGGCAGGGGATTTTCCCATTTCCACATTTGTGTTCATCACACAGTTGTATAAAGCAATATTGCTGCCAAAACAACAACGCCGGAACAGTGTCCGGCGCGATGGGGGGGTAGTGCAGGCCTGAAAAGGCTATTTGCCCATAATGCCCTTGATGGCATTGGGCAGATCGGCGGGCAGCATGACGATTTTCGAATTGCCGGACTTGGAGAGGTCGTGGATGGCGTCCACATAGCGTTCGCCCAGCAGGTAGACGGCGGGCAGCTCCTGACCCTGGATCGCCTCGGTAACCTTTTCGATGGCGGTCTGGGTGGCTTCCGCAAGCACCACCTTGGCCTCCGCGTCCCGGCGGGAGGCTTCGAGACGGCCTTCCGCTTCGAGAATCGCGGCGTGTTTCTCGCCGTCGGCGCGGGTCACCGTGGCGCGGCGCTGACGTTCCGCCGCCGCCTGCTCCTCCATCGCCTGCTGCATGGTCTTGGATGGGTTGATATCCTGGATTTCCACCGTCTTCAGGGTGATACCCCAATCGGCGATATCATCGGATATCGCGGTCTTGAGCTTGGCCTTGATCATATCCCGGTTGGACAGGGCGTCGTCCAGATCCATTTCGCCGACGATGGAGCGCAGTGATGTCTGCACCAGGGTCTGGATGGCGATTTCGTAATTCTCGATACCGTACACCGCCTTTTCCGGCGACAGGATATTGATATAGGCCACCGCGTTGGCAATGATCACTGCGTTGTCCCTGGTGATCACCTCCTGGGAGGGAATATCGAGCACGATGTCCTTGGTGGTCACCTTGTAGGCCACCACCTCGATATAGGGCACGGTAAAGTTGAGGCCCGGGGGCAGGGTCCGGTCATACTTACCCAGGCGCTGCACCACCCACTTGCTGCCCTGGGGTACCAGGCGCACCCCCTTGAGCAGGGTGACCAGCAACAGTACAAGAATCGCTAGCAATACAATGACGTCCATTTTCACTCTCCTAGAGTTTCACCACAATCAGGCTGTTGCCCGAGAAATCCTTGATATGCACCCGGTCGCCGGCGGCGACCTGCTGCTCGCAAATAAACTCCCACTCATCGTCGCCGAGGATGGGAATACTGAAGCGCACCACCCCTTTTTGGCCCTCCTGGGGAACCCGGATCACGGTACCTGACTCCCCGATTACCGCCTCGCGGGAAATACCGGCCTTGGTTTTGTCCACCATCCTGGGGCGAAAATAGCGGAACCAGTACAGGGCAAAGCCGGCGGAAAGCACTATCCAGAGCACCAGCTGGATACTGAAAGGCAAAGCGGGAAAGAGCAGCAGCACCAGTCCGACAACCAGGGCCCCCAGGCCAAACCAGAGAATGGTGAAGCTGGCGAGAAAGATTTCCGCCATCGCCAGGACGATGCCCAACAGAAACCAGTGCCAGTAGAGCAGTTGCAAATCGTCCATGGTCAGGGCCTACCTCTGTCTTGGTTGTGGGAACCTTGGCTGCGGGAACTGCGGGTGAAGTTGAGCAAATGGATTACCAGCGGCAGCATCAGCAGAATCCCCGCCGCAATGTATAAAACGCCACTGCCGTCGCCGACAAACAGGTACACCCCCCAGGCCACCAGCATGGCCCCCACAAGGTCGATTACCACCAGACTGAAAGGCAGGGAAAGCTTTTTATTCTTGTCCATTGCGAAGCATCTCGGGGGGCTGTCGCGGGATATTACAACACATTGCGCAACTTGAGTGCCTGGGGATAGGGCGCCATATACCAGGAGTTCTCGATATAGCTGTCCGGCGCCTTGCGGAAGTAGTGCTTGAGCAGGGTGATGGGCACCACCAGGGGAACCTCCCCGGCGCCATAGGCGGCTATGGTATCCACCAGCTCCGCCTTGTCGTCCCGCTCCAGCTCCCGCTTAAGATAACCCTGGATATGTTGCAGGACATTGACATGATTGCCCCGGGTGGCGATTTTTTTCAGGGTGGCCATGGCCCGGGAAAAATACTCTGCGGCCACCTGCTGCAGATTGTCGCCCCTGGCGGTGGCGGCCAGTCTGCCCAGGTCCCGGGCCCGATCCTGATCGTGGCTCATCAGGGTCAGTTTCATCCGGGCGTGAAAACCGGTGAGGGCTGCGACAGTCAACCGGGGTGCAATCTCGTGACGCCACAGGTGGTAGACGAATACCCGCTGGATAAAATTTTCCCGCAACCCGGGATCCCCCAGTCGCCCCTCCTCTTCCACCGGCAGCTCCGGCAGCGCGGCCAGGATCCCGGCGGCAAACAGGCCCGAACCCTGTTTTTCCGGCATGCCGTTGGCGTTGTAGACCTTGACCCGTTCCATGCCGCAACTGGGGGAGCCCT
Source organism: uncultured Porticoccaceae bacterium (assembly GCA_964637045.1). GTDB lineage: Bacteria > Pseudomonadota > Gammaproteobacteria > Pseudomonadales > Porticoccaceae > CAYXXZ01. The sequence goes on from CAZWUP010000022.1 coordinate 15,030, forward strand.
TTTTCAGGATAAAACCGCTGAGCTGACCGATGGTGGAGAGCTGGCTTTGGGTGTAGCCCTGCAGGGCCTCGGTGACATCCAGACCGGGATCCTTGACCCCCAGCACCCGCACCCGGTCGCCGTCCGCCACCAGGCGAATCGCAGGCCTGGGCACGCCCAAGCCAATACCCACTTCCGGGCAGAAAGGGGTCAACTCGAAGTACTCACCCAGGGTGCCGGTGATATAGGAGTCGTGCTTGTGGCCACCGTTGTGGCGCACCTCGTTGCCCAGCAGACAGCTGCTGATGCCGACAGGAATTTTTTCACTCATGAATTGACGTCATTGGCAGTTATAAACCATAAGAATAGCGTGTTCCCGCTGCCCTGCCGATAAGGACTCGGCGGGATAATAGTTTTTGCGCATCCCCAGCTGACGGAAACCCTGGCTGAGGTAGAGGGCCCGGGCCGGGGCATTGCTCTCCCGCACTTCGAGGTGGATACGGCGGGTCCCGGCATTGGCGATGAGGTGGCGCAGCAGCCGGCGCCCCAGGCCCCTGCCCCGGTACGCCGGGTCGACCACGATATTCAGGAGCTCCGCCTCATCCACCACCAGGGACCAGATCACCGAGGCCACCAGCCTGCCGCCGTCCTCCAGCACCCAGCAGTGGTGACTGGCCAGGCTGTCCAGGTAGTGGGTGACTGTCCAGGGGTGACCCACCGCCCCGGCTTCCAGAGCGGCGAGGGCTTCGGCATCCTCAGTGCGACCAGGGCGCAGAGTGATCAACCGCCACCCTCGGCCAGGAAGCGGATGGCCTCCCAGGTGTCCCGCTTTAGCGCCGGGTCCCGGTCCATGGCGTACAGGGAATGGGTGACCACGGCCTCGGCGGCGCAGGGCAGTGGCAGGCGCTGCCCCACCGCCAGCGAGTCCCCGGCGGCCACCCGGGCAGCGATATCCCCCATCAGCAGCACCTGGGCGAAGGGCTTCTGGTTCATCTTGACCTCAAGGAAGGTGGCCAACAGTTCCCGAGCCCCCTGCAGACCGCCCTGGGTGCCGCGGGCGATGGGCCAGTCGATCAGCTCGGCGGCGGGCAGGGGTCCGTCGAGCCTGTCGATGGCCTTGAGCAGCCTGGCCAGCATATCCTGTTGCCGGGGGCTGGGCCTGGCCCCCGGGGGCATGGCGCTGAGCACCACCAGCGGTGGAGACGGCTGCCAGAAAGCGAGGCGGAACTCCACAAGCTCGGTGTCCGGGGGCGGGGTGCTGGCGGCATCGACCACTGGCGCCCCCGGCTGGCGAGTCCTGGCAGCGGGAGATGATGGCAGCTCCACCCTGGGTCGCTGCAGCGGGGCGGCTGGTGATGGCTCTTCCGGGGTGGACGCCACCGGGCATTCTGCCCGGGTTTCGCCCTCTTCCCCTGGGAAGTCCGCGGCGCAACCGTCCCTGGGCAGATAGCGCACCACCCCCAGGGCACCCAGATACCAATCCCGCAACGAAGCGGCCACCGCCTCAGTTCCCCTGCCGCTGGGTGGTGGCGAAAGCAGATAGGCACTCGGCAGTCACCGTCTGGCTCCTGGCAAGGCTTTTCTGGTGTGGGCTACAGGTCGCCATTCCCCGGCTCCGATTTGGCGGCGACGACCGGCGGCTCCGCCGCCAGAGCTTGCCTGCGGCGCACCTTTTTCAGCACCCAGAACACCGGTGCCGACAGGGCGTAGGTCATTGCCAACAGCAACAGAATAGCCGCCGGATCAATGGAGATGATCACCAGCACCAGCACCACCCCGAGGATCACCATAAAGGGCACCCTGCCCTTGAGGTCGAGGCCCTTGAGGCTTTTATAGCGGAAATTGCTCACCATCAGAATCCCCGCCGCGGAGGTGACCAGGGCGGCGACGATGGCGGTGGCCAGGGAAGGCTCGGCACTGTGGCCCACCCACACCATGCCCGCCACCAGGGCGGCGGCGGAGGGGCTGGCCAGGCCGATAAAAAAGCGCTTGTCGACACTGTCCACCTGGGTATTGAAGCGGGCCAGGCGCAGGGCGGCGCAGGAGGCGTAGACGAACGCCGCCGCCCAACCCACTTTGCCCAGGCTCTGGAGCATCCAGCTGAAGCACAGCACCGCGGGGGCAACCCCGAAGGAGACCATATCCGAAAGACTGTCGTACTGGACGCCAAAGGCGCTCTGGGTGTTGGTCATGCGCGCCACCTGACCATCCAGGCCGTCGAAAAACATGGCGACAAAAATGGCAATGGCGGCCTGCTCAAAGCGGCCGTTCATGGCGGAGAGGATGGCGTAGAAGCCGCCAAACATGGCCCCGGTGGTGAGCAGGTTGGGCAGCAGGTAGATACCCCGGCGGCGAACCTGGGGCTCGGGCTGGTGCTCGGTGTCGGGGTTGTCTTGCATGGTGTCCACTCCTGAAAACTCGGGGCCTGCAGAATTTACTGCCGACCGGGATGGAGGCGTCCGGCGCCGACTGGCAGCCATTATAGGGTATTCCCCCTGGGAGGCGAAAAAAAGCGCGGCCCGGGCCGCGCTTTTTTGGGGAGATGGGAGAAGGGAGATGGGAGGACATTTCGTCTCCCGTCTCCCGCCACTCAGTTCCTGGACTTGTCCACCAGCTTGGACTTGCCGATCCAGGGCATCATGGCCCGCAACCTGGCACCCACTTCCTCGATGGGGTGCTCGGTGGACTGGCGACGGCGAGCCTTCAGTACCGGGTTGCCGGCCTGGTTGTCGAGCATGAAGTCCCGCACGAAACGGCCTTCCTGGATGTCGGTGAGGATGCGTTTCATCTCCTTTTTGGTCTCCTCGGTGATCACCCGGGGGCCGGACACATAATCGCCGTACTCGGCGGTGTTGGAGATGGAGTAGCGCATATCGGCGATGCCCCCCTGGTACATCAGGTCGACGATCAGCTTGAGTTCGTGGAGACACTCGAAGTAGGCCATTTCGGGTGCGTAGCCGGCTTCCACCAGGGTTTCAAAACCGGCCTGCACCAGGGCGGTGGCGCCGCCGCAAAGCACCGCCTGCTCGCCGAAGAGGTCGGTCTCGCACTCCTCGCGGAAGTTGGTCTCGATGATGCCGGAGCGGCCACCGCCGTTGGCGCTGGCATAGGACAGGGCGATATCCTTGGCGCGACCAGAGGTGTTCTGGTACACGGCGATCAAGGTGGGCACACCGCCGCCTTCCACATAGGTGCCGCGCACGGTGTGGCCCGGACCCTTGGGGGCGATCATGATCACATCCAGATCGGCGCGGGGCACGATCAGTTCGAAGTGGATATTGAGGCCATGGGCAAAGGCCAGCACCGCGCCTTCCTTGAGGTTGGGCTCGATCTCGCTACTGTAGATGGCCCGCTGGTGCTCGTCCGGCGCCAGGATCATCACCAGATCCGCGGCGGCAACCGCATCCGCGACCTCGGCCACCTTCAAACCTTCGCCCTCGGCCTTTTTCCAGGATGCGGAGCCCTTGCGCAGGGCGACGATAACATTTTCCACGCCGGAGTCCCTCAGGTTGAGGGCGTGGGCGTGACCCTGGGAACCATAGCCAACGATGGCCACGGTCATGCCGCGGATGATGGAAACATCACAGTCTTTGTCGTAATACACTTGCATGTTGATTCACCTTTTTTGGATAACGCATTGATAGTTAATTAGCTACCAGTTGGCAGTGAGGGTGGCACACCCGGCGAACTGTCAACCGACCACTGTGAACTGCTGATCCCCGCCTACTCACAACCTCAGGGACTTGTCCCCCCGGGATAACCCGGAAACCCCGGTGCGCGCCACTTCGACGATATCGGCTTCCGGCAGGGCGGCGATAAAGGCGTCCAGCTTGCTGCTGGCGCCGGCGATCTGCACCGTGTAACCCGTGGTGCTGACATCCACGATCTGACCGCGAAAGATATCCACGGTGCGCTTGATCTCGGCCCGCTGGGCACCCCCGGCACGCACCTTCAGGAGCATCAACTCGCGCTCGACATGGGGGCCATCAGTCAAATCAATCACTTTAACAACATCAATCAACTTATTGAGTTGCTTTGTAATTTGTTCGATGATTTTGTCGTCACCCGTCGTGGTCAGCGTGAGCCTGGAGAGACTCTGATCCTCGATGGGAGCCACCGTCAGGGAGTCGATATTGTAACCCCGCTGGGAGAACAGGCCGACCACCCTGGACAGGGCGCCGGGTTCGTTTTCCATCAAAATCGAAATGATACGTCTCATCAGGTACGCTCCGTCTTGCTCAGCCACAGGTCGCGCATGGCGCCGTTGGGGGCCACATGCATGGGGTAGACATGCTCGCTGGGGTCCACGTAGATATCCATAAACACGGTGCGGTCCTTCATGGCGAAGCACTCGGCCATTTTCTCGTCCAGCTCGTCAAAGCTGGTGACCTTGATGCCCACATGGCCATAGGCCTCCGCCAGCTTGACGAAGTCGGGCAGCGAATCCTCGTAGAGGATATGGGAGTAGCGGCTGCCGTACTGCATGTCCTGCCACTGCT
>CAZWUP010000023.1:0-19240 GCA_964637045.1 uncultured Porticoccaceae bacterium
GGAGAGCCTGCCCCGCGAGCGGAGCGAGTGCCCTGGGTGCCGGGCTCCTACAATAAAGGCGGAACATAAGGCAGTAGCAAATTGAAAGAGTGCTAGCCGGACTTGTGAACCTGCCCCGCAAGGATATTTAAAGCGGGCCTCGAAAGCCCTGCTGGAAAGCCACCGTCCTGCCGCAAAGCCCCGCGAGGCGGTGAAGCCGGCCCCGTTGTCGCCGCAATGGGTTGCCTGCCGGGTCGGGTGAGACCGACCTCCATGGCACCAATGGTGACTATGATTATGGGTGTTTTAGGCGCAATGGCACTGACTCGGGGGTGTTTTGGCCGACACCGCAGGGTACCGTCCATCGCGCGGCATCTGCCGGCCCTCAATAGGCATCCCCGCTGCGCACGTCGAGGAAGTTCACGGTGGCATCCGCGGGCAGGCCCAGGACAAACAGCACCCCGGCCGCCACCCGCTCCGGGGGCATGGGGGTGCCGGTCTCCTGAATATTGCCGGTACTGGCGGCCACCTCATAGAATTTGCTGCGGGTATCCTGGGACCAGCTGTCGCCGAAGGAGGTGCCTGCCATGGAGCCGCTGCGCAGCACCGTGAGCTGAACCTGGTGGTCCACATAGAGTTCCCTGCGCACCGCCTTGAACAGCATTTCCATGGCCGCCTTGACCACCGCATACAGCGACAACATGGGGAAGGGGTGTTCCACCGACTCCGAGGACACGAAAATCACCCGGCCACCCTTCATCAGTGCCGCCCCCTGCTGCAGGCACAACAGCGGGCCGGCAATATTGGCCGTCAGGCTGGCATTGACATCGGCCTCGGTGAGCTCGGCAAATGACTTGGGTTCGGTCAAGGCGGCATTGAGCACCAACCCGTCGAGGCCGCCCACAAGCTCGCGGATTGTGGCAAAGATATCGGCCGTCGCCCCGGGGTTGGCCAGATCCATCTGGACCCAATGGAGGTTTTCCCTGAGCTCGGGAGCCAGGTGGTCGAGCTCACCCCGGGAGCGGGACAGCACCACCACCCGGGCTCCCCGCTCCAGCAGCTGGCGGGTGCAAGTCAGGCCCAGCCCCTTGCTGCCCCCGGTAATGGCAAAGGTCTTGCCGGCAAATCCGTCAGTCATCTTGGTTTTTCCTTGTCGGGTTGGTTTATCGATTCACACCGTAAGAGGCGGCAACTGCACCCCCGCCAGGCGACCCATGGCGGGGCGCATCAGCTCGGTCTCCCGCATCACTCTGCGGTACAGCAGAGGCAGGGCCTCGGTGCTGGGCAGGGACCCCAATTGCAGGGCGCGACTGAAGGCGGCCCTCGCCTCCTGGGTGTCGCCAAAACTGGTCTGAAAGGCCACCTCCAGCTCTGCCTTTTCCATCTCGTCAAAGGCCGCCCCCAGCACCGCCTTTTGCCCCCAGTACTTGAGCTGGCGGGTCATCGCCCGCAGCCGGGAAGCGGCCACCGGATCGCTCACCACCGGCAGGACATTTTGGCGCAAGTCATTGAGGGCGACGGCGTAGCCCCGGGCCTCTTCGCTGGGGCGGGGCGGCGGCAGGCTGAGAGGCTCGAGCCGGCAACCCAGGTAGGCCGCGATCACCTCCACCAGGGCGCGGCGATGCAGGGTGTTGAACATCAGGATATCCCCCCACACTCCGGTGCTCTCCCCCGTCCCCCAACGCAGATCGATGTAGGAGTCCACCGCCAGGTTGATGATGTTGTAGACAATGTAATAGCGCACCTTCTGTACATCCACCCCAGTGCCGCCGGCGCCCTCGTAGACCTCGATGCAATGGGGAATCGGGGGAAACGGCTGCAACAGCATGCGAATGGCAATCCAGGCGATATCTTCCACCGGGTCGCCAAAGTGGGTCATTTCCCAGTCCAGCACGGCGCTGATCCGTCCCTCGTGGAAAAGAAAGTTGGCGGGACCGGCATCGCCGTGAACCAGGACGATGCGCTGGGGGTCGTCGGGAATATTGTCCTCCAGCCACTTCAGGGTGAAGGTCAGCAGAGGGTCCGGGGGAACCGCCTCGTACTTGGCTTTGAGGGCCGCCAGGCGCTCGCGGATGGCGATGGACGGGGGCAGAGGGGGCGGAAAGGATTGCAGGTCCATCTTGGCGATATCGGCACTGTGCAGGGATGCCAGCTGAACCATGAACTCCTCCCCCAGACGGAGCTTTTCCGCCTCGTCCGTCAGCGCTATGTAGTTGGAATCCCCGGGCTCCAGGCTGGCCAGCATGGCCCGCAGATCGTCGTCCCAGGCGAGGACTTCGGCCACTTTCATCTGGCTGTGTTGGCCCACCGCGCGAATGGCGGTGGCCTCGGCAGTGATCCCGGAGAGCCGCTCGGAGGCCTTGGCGTCCCGCAGGTCGAAGGTGAGAAAGCAGTCCCTGGTGGCGCCGTCGGGATAGCGGATCGCGAGAATGGCACCCTGGCGGGAAGCGCCGCCGCCGGCCACCCGCCGGTAGCTGGCCACTTCCGCGCCGGTGCTGCGCCGGATCCACTCGGCAAAGCCCGGGGGCAGCTGCTGCTCAGGGGTGTTCGATGTCTTGCTGTCTGTCATGGTAGTCGGGTTCCTGTGGTCAGTTTCAGGCTACAGATTACAGGCTCCCGCTGATAGCCGCCATAAGCCGAATTATCCGGAGAGACTCGCTGCGTGCCCTTTCGGGTCGGCCCCCGAGGCATCTGGAATGAATGGCCTGGATTGGGCCCAACTGCAATGTTAGGTTGCAGCCCGGGGCTACGAAGCACCACAAAGCCCTTGGTTCAGACCCATTCATCTTGGGATTATTCACACTGCCCGCCGAGATACCAACTATTCCGGGTCGCGTTCTCAGTAGCTGTCCCCACCCCGAGAACACCCAGGTTTCGGCTTTGCTCCAAACCGGGTTAAGATAAGTCCAGCCGCATCCCCACACAGCCATAAAATCCAATGATGACGACGGTAGACGAGCAGCCACCCACCCCCCGCAAACTGCCGCAACAGGAGCGCTCCCAGCGCATGGTGAAGGCCATTGTCGACGCCTGCGCCAAGATTCTCGAAACCCACGGCGAAAAGGCATTCACCCTGCCCCTGCTGGAAACCGTGTCCGGCGTCACCAAGGGCTCCATTTACCAGTACTTCCCCAATCTGGAGGCCATAGTGGCGGCCCTTTACGACCGGGAGTTCGAGACCTACACCCGGGAGGGCCTGCGCCAGATGGCCAGCCACCAGGGCAGCTACACCCTGCGGGACGAACTGACCTTCCTTATCGACCAGGCGGTGTCCTGGCACCTGCGGATGCATTCCCTGCACTCCCTGTTTCACACCAGATACAAGCTCCACTACGACGCGGGGCGGCGCTTCGACGAAGTGTTTGACAACTGGGATGTCATCGAGCGCTTTATGGCCCCCCTGGTGGCCAAGGAACTGGGTGAAGGCACCACCGCCGATCCGGTGCAGCAGGCGTTTCTGCTGATGGAAACCCTGAACAACCTGTTTTTCAGCACCCTGTCCCACTACCCTGAGATGATCAACGATCCCCGCTTTCACCGCCAACTGCTGGACACCTGCATGGCCCTGGTGGCCTCGGCGCGGGAGTCCTACCGCGAAGAAATCCCCCAACCCAAATTGGCCCCGTCAGCCAAAAATCGATAACGAGGAACCAGCCATGAGATTTTCCAGCAAGGTCGCCATTGTCACCGGAGCCGGCCAGGGCATCGGCGAGGACTATGCCAAGAGCCTGGCCAGAGAGGGCGCCGCCGTGGTGGTGGCGGAACTCAACACCGCCCAGGGCCAGCGGGTGGCGGACGAGATCAACGCCAGCGGCGGCAGCGCGGCCTTCGTTGCGGTGGACGTGTCGTCCCCCGAATCCTGCCAGGAGCTGGCGGCACGTACCCGGGAGCTCTTTGGCGGCCTGGACTATGTGATCAACAACGCCGCGATCTTTGCCGGGATGCGCCACGAATCCCTGATGGAGGTGGATCTCGATTACTACCGCAAGTTTTTTGAGGTCAACCTCCACGGCGCCTTCTATGTTACCCGGGCAGTGGTCCCCCTGCTGGAAGAGCGCGGCGGCGGGGTGATCATCAACCAGTCCTCCACCGCCGCCTGGATGCCGGCGGGTTACTACGGCATCACCAAACTCGGTATGAACGGACTGACCATGTCCCTGGCCAAGGAACTTGGCGACAAGAATATCCGCGTCAACGCCATTGCACCGGGCCCCACGGACACCCTGGCCCTGTCCCAGGTGCCCAAGGAGGTGGTGGATGGCATCAAGGCGGCACTCTGTATCAAGCGCCTCGGCCAGACCAGCGATATCGTGCGCACCTGCCTGTTCCTGCTGTCGGACGAGGCCAGCTGGGTCACCGGCCAGACCTGGCGGGTGGACGGCGGCAATATCCTGCTGCCCGGATAGGGGCAAGGGTTTTGTAACGATTCAGCACTTCCTCACATCCCACGAGAGTGAGCACCAGTGCTGAACAGTTACAGGGCGTTTTAGCGCGTAACTATTCAGTACCTCATGGGGATCACTGAGTTGCACGTTTCACGTAACACGTTTCACGTATTCGTGCCGAATCCGAGCACCGGTAGGTATAACGTACTTGACCCGCCAAGGCTCAGAGTGACTGCAGCCACGTGCAACGTGAAACGTGAAACTCAACTAAAGTCACTGCCATAGGTGAAAGTGCTGAATAGTTACTTTAGCGCCTGGTTGTCCGACCACAGTCCTCGGGCCCCACATCATCGCGGCACCAGAAGCAGCGCCATCCACCTCAGTTGTACTCGGGAAACAACTCGCTGATCAGCATATTGTAGTCGTTGACCCAGGTCTTGCGGACGTAGGAAATATGGCGGCGCCAGTGGGCTTCCGCCTCGTCGCCGCGGCTCTCGGCGATCAACTTGAGGAGCTTCTGGTAGGAATTGAGAAACACCTGGGTGTCCAGGGTGCTCTGGGCCGGGGTTTTGGTGCGTTTGGCCTGGGACATGGCGATCGCTTGATGCCGGCGCACCACCTCCTCCACCGTCAGGTACATAAACTGCAACAGATGGTTGTCAGCCAGCTGGATCATCTGGCTGAAGAACTCTGTGAGAATCCCCGCCACCCGATCCGAGTCCTCCTTGTGGGCGAAGGCCTGGTCGAGCAAGGGCTGGAGAATCACCGGGGCTTTCTCCGATGCCAGCTCGGCCACCCGGTGCACCACCGCCGGCTCAAAGGTGATTCTGGCTTCGTAGATATCGGCGACGGTGTCCCTCTCCCAGGCCAGCCTCAGCAGCATATGGCTGGTAATCAAGCTGCAGTCTGGCCGGTGAACCACAGCCCCGCCCCTGGCGCCCCGGGTCACGGTCACCAGGCGCTCCGTCTCCAGGATCCGGAAGGCCTCGCGGATGGTGGGGCGGGACACCCCGAACTCGGCCATCAGCTTCATCTCCGGCGGCAGCAACTCGCCCTCCTTGAGATCGTGGCGAATTATCCTGTGCTTGATTTTCCGGGCTATGATTTCCGCCGCCTTGGGAATCTTGACGCCAGGGCCGTGGTCCGCGAGGAATACCATTGTCGAGCCGCCTCAAAAATCTGACTTTATGCAACCAAGCACCCGGATGCTGCAGCCATTGTCGGAAAACGCCCGTTCAGGAAGCGCCAAAACGACTCCCCGTGGCAATCCCCTGGTGCAACACCCGCTCATACCCGGTTGAACACCGGGATCAGGGCGCCGGTAACCGCACTCGCCTCGTCCGACACCAGGAACAGAATGACATTGGCCAGGGCCTGGGGCGTCACCCAGCGGTCAAAGTCCGCATCGGGCATATCCCTGCGGTTCAGGGGGGTATCGATAACACTGGGCATCACCCCGTTGACCCGCACCCCCTGGTCCTTGGTCTCCTGGGCGAGGGACTCGACAAAGCGGGCAACCGCAGCCTTGGAAGCGCCATAGGGGCCCATTCCCAGCTCCCCCTTGAGGGCCGGCCCGGCGCTGATGCAGACAATGGCGCCACCCCCCGTCACCAGCAGGGGCAGCGCCGCCTTGGAGGCGGTAATGGCGGTCTTGACATTGATGTTGTACAGGAAGTCCCAGTTATCCAGGCTGTTGTCCATAAAGGTTTCCCAGCAGAAGCCGCCGGCAATATTGAGCAGGGCGTCGACACCGCCAAACCTGTCGACGGCCTTGGCCACCGCGGCGACGGCTTCATCGAGATTGGTCAGGTCGACGTCCCCCAACAGCAGCGCGCTGTCCGGCAGCCCCGCGAGCCGGTCATCGGTGGGCACCGGCGCGCGGTCGATCAAGACCAGGTTGGCGTCACGCGCGGCGGCCTCCCGGGCCACACTTACGCCAAGGTTGCCAAAGCCGCCGGTTATCAACAGAGTTTTGTTTTTCAGGCTCAGGGACATGGTTTCCTCCGGATGTCGAAAAGGTGGTCAATATACCACTATTTGGCCAGGGGTTCCGCCGCGGGCGCGGCGGGGCTTGCAGCACCCCACCCATCGCCCTGGCAGCCAACAAAAACGCCCAGCGTCAGCTGGGCGTTTTCGCTGTTGCGGCAAAGGGTATCAGCCAATCTTGTTGAAGGGGATGCCCTTGTCGGGACGGTGGTCCTGGGGCAGGCCCAGCACCTTCTCGGCAACCGTATTGCGCAGGATCTCGTCGCTGCCCCCGGCGATGCGGTAGGGTGCCGACTCGATCCAGGCCAGGGTGGCGTCGGCCTGGGCATCACCACCGGCGCGGTGGATCAGCGCCTGGGGGCCGAGGACATCCATGGCCAGCAGAGCCAGATTCTGGCGCCGCACCGACATCAGCAACTTGCGGATGGAGCCCTCGGGACCGGGCTCGCGGCCGTGGGCAATATCCTCCATGGCGCGGCGGAAGATGTTGCGCAAACCCTGGCGCTCGATCACGGTGTCGGCGAGGAAGGCGCGCACTTCGCCGTCCTCGATGGCTGGCCGACCATTGATGGTGGCTTCGGTGGCCAACTTGAGCAGGTAGTCGACACCGACACCGCCCATGGTCTCGCTGCTCACCGAGTAGCGCTCGATCATCAGGGTTTCGATGGCCACCTTGAAGCCGCCGCCGACGGGGCCCATGCGGTAGCTGTCGGGGATGTAGACGTCGTTGAAGAAGACCTCGTTGATCTCGCTCTCGCCGGCCAGCTTGCGGATCGGCCGCACTTCAACCCCCGGGGCGTGCATATCCACATAGAAATAGGTCAGGCCCGCATGCTTGGCCACATTGGGATCGGTGCGCACCACCGCCACCCCCCAGTCGGAAAACTGGGCCCAGGTGGTCCACAGCTTCTGGCCGTTGATCCGCCAGCCATCCCCGTCCGGAGTGGCCTTGGTGGTGACCGCCGCCAGATCGGAACCCGCGGCGGGCTCGGAAAACAGCTGACACCAGATCTGTTCGCCGCGGATGGCCTTGGGCACCAGGTCGGCGACCACCTCCGGGGTGCCGTACTTGAGCAGCATGGGCACCGGCATGCCCAGGCTGACGCCAAAGTATTCGACCGGCAGGTCGTACTTGGCCTCCTCGTTGGCGAAGATAATCTTCTCCGCCTCACTGCCGCCCCCGCCGCCGTACTCCCGGGGCAGGGTAATGGCGGCATAGCCGGCCTCGCTCTTGAGGGTCTGCCACTGGCGGCCCAGATCCCGATCCTGGGCCAGGGTCAACCCCTTGCGCGCGGCTCCAGAGTACTTGGGGGCGTGCTCGGCCAACCAGGCGCGAGCGTTTTTCAAATAGTCGTCGAGGTGATCTCTCTCTTCTGCGTTACTCATCTCAGTAACCCTCCGCCATCATGTGCACATTGTCGACCAGTAAATCCCGCCAGTAGGACGGGGCGCCCAGCTCCAGGGCCAGACTGCGGGCCCGGCGGTAGTAGTGGTGGGGCATGTATTCCCAGGTGGCGCCGATGCCGCCGTGGATCTGAATACACTCCTTGCCGGCAAAATCGTAGGCCTTGCTGGCACCGACCCGGGCCGCCGCGGCATAGGGCACCAGGGCCGGGCTGCCGGCCTCCAGCTGGGCCATGGCGTCGAGAGCACAGCCGCGGGCCACCTCGATGCTGGCGTACATGTTGGCCAGATTGTGCTTGATGGCCTGGAAGGCACCGATGGCCTGGCCAAACACTTTGCGCTCCTTGGCGTAGGCCACGGCCATGTCGAGGGCGATGCGGGCACCTCCCACCTGCTCGAAGGCGGTGACCACGGCGGCGGCGCAGGCCAGCTGGCTCAGCAGGCGGGCGCCCTCGCCCCCGTCGAGACGGGTGGCAGGGGTATTGGCAAAGCTGAGCTGGGCCATGGCCCGGCCGTTGTCGATGACATTCACCACCTCGCGGGTAACACCCTCCGCCCCCAGGTCCACCAGCAGGATGGCGACCCCGTCGTCGGCGCTGGCGCTGACCAGGGCGAAGTCGGCGACGGCGGCAAAGGGGGCGACGGCCTTGGCCCCGGACAGGCGGCCGTCGCCAAAGCGGGCGGCGGGCGCCGCGGGGATGCCGGCGGCACCGCGGTCAGTGATGGCCAGGGTTGCCACAGCCTCGCCACTGAGCAGCCGGGTGCAGACATCCCCGTCGCCCTCGCCGGCAGCGATCAAGGTGTTGGCCAGCAGGGTATTGGGCAGCAGGGGCAGGGACACGGTGAATTCACCGAGCACTTCGGAGAGCTGGCACAGGGCCTCCCAACCCAGGCCGATACCACCTTGCTCCTCGGGGATGGCGGCGGCACACCAGCCGAGCTCGGCGGTCTTGGTCCAGAGCTCCCGGTCGAAGCCACCCGCCTCGTCGAGCAATGCCTTGAGGCGCTCCGGGGTGGCCTGTTCCGTCAACAGGCGGCGAGCCTGGTCGGTAATGAATTGCAGGGCTTCTTGGGTTTCGCCCATGGTAAAACCTCCGTTTATCGTCATGCATATCTGCATGGTAGGGAATGATCCCGAGCATCGGCAGTCCGCAGCTGTGGACTGGCTTCCGGGAATTCAAGATCGGGAATTCTTGCAGGTTCAGGGAATTGGCTTACCCAGCACAGTCCTGTCGCGGCACCCTGGATAACCGCCACCTGAGGGCCAGAGGAACATCGCCAATCAATGTATAACTTCTGTAAAATCCGACAGTTAGTCAGCTATCGACACAGCATGGACTGTACCTGAAAACAGTCCAGTTGGCACCAAAAAAATCCCCGGCGCTGTTCATTCGGCACTGGCGCCCCCTGTCGGGTGGCAGGAATTCTACTGCCTGACCACCCCGGTCGCAATCCAGACCAAGCCCGCAGTCTGCAACCAGTGCCCAGCTCTATAGCGTCAGGTGCGCCACATGGCGGGAGTGCGTGTTGGCGACGGCGTCATCCTCCAGGCCCGTCAGAATCCCGTCGATAACGTGACTGATGGAGGTGGAGTTGCGAATCATGTCCAATTTGGGCCAGGTTGCCCGCATTCCCGCCTCGATAAGCCCGGTGATATCACTGTCATCCCGATAGTTGAAAAGGGTGTTGCGGGTCCGGATATCCTTGGCGGAGAGGATGATATTGATATCGCCGGTGTACTCCTGATCCATCAGCTGGTAGATGATCCCCAGGAAGGCATCGGCCTTGCTCATGGAAACAGGGGAGGCCCAGCGCCTGGCGGTCTTGATGGATTCCTTGACAGCCAGGAAAAACAGCTTGTTGGCAGACTTCAGCACGCTGTCGGGAGCGGTTTTCGGATCCTCGCGAATAAAGGGCACCGCCAGGGGGTTGATCATGCTGACAATGTAATGGTTGACCCCGAACAGGCGGGACAACCGCTTGAACGGCAGGTCCTCGGCGAAGGAGCCATCCACCCAGCGCCGATCCCGCAAATAGGGCTTGAGGCGGCCGTGGGAGTTCTTGGCTTCCAGTGCCACGGGCTCCACCAGCCCCGGCACTGAAGAGGACGCCTTGGCTGCCGAGCGAATGGTCACATTGGGGGAGGTGATGGCGTTCATCAAGCGTGCGGTTTGGTGACGCTCGGAGGGGGCGATGGAGATGTTGATATAGCGGCCGGTGTGTTCGTAGGCCTCCTGAAAGGTCTGGGTACCCACAAAATCGTCGATGACATCATCGCGATCGTTGATGGTAATGTCCCGGTTTTTACCCGCCAGCAGACCCAGGGCATCCCCCAGCCCCAGGGCGGACTTGAAGTCGTAGCGCTTGGTGACAAAGTAGTCCTTGAGTTCCTGGTCGGTGCGGGTGCCCAGTTGGGCGCAGATCCAGGACCCGGCACTGGCGCCGGACAACACCTTCGGCAGCAGCTCCTGCTCCGCCAGGGCATGCACCACCCCGTGGTGGAAGTAGATCAGCCCCGATCCGCCACTCAGGGACAGCGCGGAGCGGCCAAAACAATGGCTGGCGCGGCGAAAGAAATCGAGTTTTTCGTCAAAGGGAATTTCGCTTTCGGGAGCATCGGCCACGATGTTGAGGGCGTCCTTGATGCCCGCCACATAGTCGTCGATCAGCTGTTTGGTGCCCAGCTTGGCCTGCTTGTAGAGGGCCGGCTTGCCCATTCCCCCCATATTGCCATGGATGCCCTCGTTGAGGGCAAAAAGGATCTCCTGGTTGTCCCCTTTGGCGGCCAGGTCCTTCAACAGCTGGTAGCGACTTTTGATGTGGCGGGCGTCGTAGAGCTCGTCCTCGTCCCGCAGTTTCCAAGCCGCCTTGCCCGACGCCTCATCGTGTTGTTGTGCGAGCCGACGCCACTGTTCGTAGGTCGTAGCCTTGTTCATGTCCTGC
The DNA here is from genome assembly GCA_964637045.1 of uncultured Porticoccaceae bacterium. Taxonomy (GTDB): domain Bacteria; phylum Pseudomonadota; class Gammaproteobacteria; order Pseudomonadales; family Porticoccaceae; genus CAYXXZ01. Next base: position 10,698 of record CAZWUP010000023.1, read on the forward strand.
TCCAGCTGCCGCAGCTGGCCGAAGCGGGTAAGTCGATTGGCATCTGCCATTGCACACCTGTCCTGTTGGGCCACATCGGGGCCGCTGAATAAAACCGAACCCATCATAGCGCAATCCGCCAGGGGACAGGAAACCTCCCCTCGCCGCCGCCATCCAACTGGGGGCTTAGCGGCCATGGCCCGGCGCCCCATTTCCGGGTGCGCGGGAAATTACACAGGGGCCTAGCGATGTTTAATTATTGATTTGCCGACCAATTCCCCACGCTGTAGGCTGTATCTGAAGCAACCACGCACCCACCAGCCAGAGGTCGAGAGAGATAATATGAACAGCCCCGCCAATACCGACGCCATCAAAAAGCCCCTGGTGAGCTATGTCGACGACTTTCATGCCCTGACAAATGTTCACCAGCGGGATCTGTACACCTACTCCCCCCAGGAAGTGGAGGAGTTCCGCCTCAAAATCCTGCAGAAGCGCTTCAACGACCTCAAGGACAAGGTGGGCGCCCTGCGCAAGCTGGCGGAAATCCAGGGGGTTTCCGAGATCAAAACCCTGGACGACGCAGCTCCGGTGCTGTTCCAGCACACGGTGTACAAATCCTACCCGATGCCCTTTCTGGAAAAGAGCCGCTTCGATGCCCTCACCAAGTGGTTCGACCAGCTCACCGCCCACGACCTGTCGGGGATCGATGCCTCCGGCTGCAAGCTGGTTGAGGACTGGCTGAACCTGCTGGATCGGCAAACCGGGCTCAAACCCATCCACACCACAGGCACCTCCGGCAAGCTCTCGTTTCTGCCCAGGGCCAAGAAGGACTGGAAAATCCAGATTCGCCTCACCCTGACCCGCTGGCAGGGTATGCCGGGGGAGCGGGACATCAGCTTCGACCTGGACAACCCGGGCTTCCGCCTGCCCATTATCCAGCCCGGCTACCAGCGGGGCTACTATATGGCGCAGCGCCTGATGGACGAGCAGATCGCCCTGATCGGCGACCCAGATCGGGTGGAGTCCCTGTACGGCGACGAGGTGCTGAGCCCGGATGTGCTGTCCCTGGCGGGCCGCGTGGCCACCGCCGAAGCCAAGGGGGAACTGGACAAGCTGGTGATCGAGCCGGCCCTGCTGCAAAAGTTCAAGGAGAGTCAGGAGAAGGCCCGCAACAAGGAGACCATGGACGCCGAGTTTTTCGACCGGGTGCTGAACCGCTTCGCCGGCCAGCGGGTGATGATTGGCAATACCGTGCCCCAGCTCTACGCCTGGGCCAAGGAGGGCCATGCCCGGGGCATGAAGGGGATCTTCCAGCCCGACAGTCTGATCGGCTCCGGCGGCGGCCTCAAGGGCCAGGTGCTGCCCGACGACTGGAAGCAACAGATCGAGGACGTCATCGGCGCCCCGGTTACCCTGGCCTACGGCATGTCGGAGCTGTGTTCCATGAACACCCTGTGCAGCCACGGCAACTACCATGTGCCCCCCTACCTGATTATCTACCTACTCGACGAGCACAGCGGCGAACCCCTGCCCCGCAAGGGTCTGCAGACCGGCCGCGCGGCCATGTTCGACACCGTGCCCGACATGTACTGGGGGGGCTTTGTCACCGGCGACGAGATCACCATCAACTGGGACGGCAACTGTGGCTGCGGCCGCAACGGAGAGTATATCCACCAGGATATCCGCCGCTTCAGCGACAAGAATGGCAACGACGACAAGATCTCCTGCTCCGGTGCCCCGGATGCCCAGGAGAAGGCCATGGAATTTTTGATGCGGGCCGCGGAAAAGGCCTGATGGCACCTGACAACTATTGACTGACAACCGACACCTAACATTCGAGAACCCAAGCCATGGAAACCTTCAAAGTACCCCTTATTGTTCGCGGTGAGATCATCGACGACTACAGCCTGGATTTTGGCGGCCGCAAGGGCGGCGTCAGCTTCACCACCCCAGACGTCAACAAGTACCTGGACCGCCTTACCGGCTGCCCCATGGATTCCATGGCCAGCTACCAGGATATGAAAATCGAGGACATCGCCAACTTCCTTCAAGAGCTGGGGGGAATGCTGGATATCGACAAAAACGACTATCTGCGCCAGGCCTTCGAGCTGAGCTGCCACACCTCGGGCATTTCCCGCAGTGTGCTCGAATCTCTCTACCGCAACGCCGGCAGCCACATGTTCAACCGGGACCGGGTGCTGGAGTATGTGGACAAAACCATCGGCCGCGAGTACCTGGAGGGCTGGGTGCCCAACACCATGCAGGATGGTACCGTCAACCGCGTTCGCGCCTTTGGCGGCCGCGCGGTACATGTCATCGCCGGCAACACACCGGCGGTGGCCTTCAACACCGTGATGCGCTCCGCGGTGACCCGCTCCGACAGCATTGTGAAAATGCCCTCCAACGACCCCCTCACCTTCAGCGCCATCCTGCGCACCGCCATTGAACTGGATGCCGGCCACCCGGTTACCCGCCACCTGTCGGCGGCCTACTGGAAGGGCGGCGACGAGCATTTCGAGTCGCGCATCTACCGGCCGGAGAATATCGAAAAAATTGTCGCCTGGGGCGGCTTCGACTCCATCAAGCACATCACCAAATACCTGCAGCCAGGCCTCGACCTGATCACCCTCGACCCCAAACAGAGCTGCTCCATTATCGGCAGGGAAGTGTTCCGGGACGAGGACACCATGAAGGATGTGGCGGCCCGCGCCGCCTGCGACATGGGCGCCTTCAACCAGGAGCTGTGCGCCAACGCCCGCCTGATCTATGTGGAGTGCGATTACGACGACCCGGCACAACTGGAAAAACTCAACCGCCTGGGCAATTACATGTTCCAGGCCCTGGGCCAGCTGCCCCGGCACCTGAGCACCGAGTCCAAGTACGTGGACGGCACCCTCAAGGAGGAACTGGACGGCCTGTTCATGCAGGAAGACTGGTACAAGCTGTACCGCTCCAGCGACACCAGCGGCGGCGTGATCGTCTCCCAGACCGACGAGCCGGTGAGCTTTGCCTCCTGCCTGATCAACCGGGTCGCCAACCTGATCCCCCTGAAATCCCTCGACCAGATCGTCCAGCGGGTCAACAGCGCCACCCAGACCGTGGGTGTCTATCCCGAGGCCACCAAGCTGGCCATTGCCGACCGGATCGCCCTGCGCGGCGCCCAGATCATCATTTCCCTGGGCTATGTGGCGCGGATCAACTCCGTGGGCCCCATGGACGCCATCGAACCGGAACGGCGGATGCTGAAGTGGCTCACCTGCCAGACCCAGGATGAATCCGTGCCCGGCCCCTGGGTGGATTTGAGCGAGAACGCCAAGGAAATTGAGTTTGAGGTGTTTTGATACCGGGAGATGTTGAACGGGGGATGAGAGATGAGTTCATCTCCCGTCTCCCATCTCCCGCCTCTCGTCTCTAATCAACCAAGGAAGCAAGCCATGAAAGTACTACTCACCGGCGCCAGCGGCCATCTGGGCTACGCCACCTCCCGGGAACTGGACCGGCAGGGCCATCCCTTTGTCGCCCTGGTGCGCCAGTCCTCCAACACAGACGGCCTCAAGGGCACCGGCGCCAATCTCGCCTATGGCGATGTGCTCGACAAGGCATCCGTCAAAGCCGCCGCCCAAGGCTGTGCCGCCATCATTCACCAGGCGGCGGTATTCAGCACCGACATGAGCAATCCGGATGACATTATCCGTCCTGCGGTGGAGGGCGCCCGCAATGTCCTGGAGGTGGCCCGGGAGCTGGGCATCAAGCGGGTGGTTTACACCAGCTCCATCATCGCCATCGGCATGAGCGACTCCCCCGACAAACTGCTGGACGGCAATACCTGGAACACCTCCACCGCCCTCCCCTACGCCGAGGCCAAGACCCGCAGCGAGCAGATTGCCCACCAGCTGGCCCGGGAACTCGGTGTCGAACTGATGGTGCTCTGCCCCGGCGGCATCATGGGTCCGGGGGACTATCGGGTCACGCCAAGCCAGGCCATGATCCTCGCCATGCTCAACGGCCAGACCCCCATTCGCAACGGCGGCCTCAACCCGGTGAGCGTGTTCGATGTCGCCAACCTCCATGTTCAGGCGCTGACCCGGGGCGTACCCTTCAAGCGCTATGTGGCCGCCAGCGGCGACAACCTCACCTACCAGCAGGTGTTTGATCTGTTGCAGGAGATCGTCGCCAAGCCCCTGCCCACACCGCCGGAAGGTCCCGGTGGCCCGGCAATGTACGCCTGGTACGATATTGGCGAAACCTGCGGGGATTTCGACTATCATCCCAAGTCGGCCCGCGACACCCTGGAGTCTGTGGTGACGTGGTTCAGGTCCATTGGTGTTTATCGGGGTTAGCCGCAAAATGAAGCTGCCATGGATGAGTTGAAGCGCCGGGGTCGGCCACCGACCCAAACCTCCCGCCAGGTGTGTGAAGCACTGCTGGGCGCCGCCGAGCAGTGCCTCGCCGATCGCCAGTTCAAGGCGATCACGGTGCGGGAGATCGCCGCCCTCGCCGACGTCAACCCGGCGATGATCAATTACTACTTCAACAGCAAGGACGGCCTGTTCGTCGCCCTTATCGATTTCCTGTTCACCAACTGGGAGGAGAAGGTGGCGGCGCTGGTGGAGGACATGCCCAAGCTGTCCGTCTCCCCCACCCGGGCGCTGGTGGAGCTGGTGGATGAGTGCTACTACCGCCACGCCCCGGTGCACCGGCTGCTGACCCGGGAACTGCGCCGCAACGACTCGGCGATCCAGGTCGCCTACAGCCAGCGGCTGGCGTCCCGTACCACCATGGCCATCCACAGATTCATCGCCCGCGGTGCCGAACTCGGCCACTACCGCGGCGACCTGGATCTGCGCTTTGCCGCCCTGAGCGTGGCCACCATCGCCATCCACCCCCTGTCCATCGAGCCCCGCACCCTGGAAATGGCCTACCACATCCACGCCGACGAGCTCAACCACCACCCCTGGCTGGACCATGTGGAACAGACCCTCGACCGGCTGCTGCGCCCATGAGCCCACGGCCACCTTCACCTCCAGGCCTTTTGAGAGAGAAACACCAGTGAACGCCTTCGTCTTCAACACCAGCAAGTCCATCATCAACGAACTGGGGGCCCTGCAGCGCCTCGGCGAGATCTGCCGCAAGCAGCACATCGGCCGCCCCCTGGTGGTCACCGACCCCGGTATCGTCAGCACCGGCATGCTCGGCCAGCTGGAAGCCGCCCTGACCGCCGCCGGCCTGCCCTTCGCCGCCTTTACCCAGGTGGTGGCGGACCCCCCTGAGGCGGTGGTCCTGGCCGCCCTCCAGCAGGCGAAGGAGGCCGATGCCGACGGCATTATCGGCTTTGGCGGCGGCAGCTCCATGGACACCGCCAAGCTGGTGGCCCTGATGGCCAGCTCCGGCGAGACCCTGGCCCAGATTTACGGTGTGGACCAGGCCCGGGGCCGGCGCCTGCCACGGATCCTTATCCCCACCACCGCCGGCACCGGCTCGGAGGTGACCGCCGTGGCCATTGTCACCACCGGCGAAACCACCAAGATGGGGGTGGTCGCCCCCCAGCTCTACCCGGACGTGGCGGTACTGGATGCCGAACTTACCCTCGGCCTCCCCCCCCATATCACCGCCATGACCGGCGTCGATGCCATGGTCCACGCCATCGAGGCCTACACCAGCATCCACAAGAAGAACCCCTATTCCGACATGCTGGCCAGGGAAGCCCTCAAGTTGATGGCCGCCAATATCCACACCGCAACCCACGAGGGCGGCAATATCGAGGCCCGCCAGGCCATGCTGCTTGGCGCCTGCATGGCCGGCCAGGCCTTCGCCAACGCGCCGGTGGCCGCCGTACACGCCCTGGCCTACCCCCTGGGGGGCCACTACCATTTGCCCCACGGGCTGACCAACTCCCTGGTGCTGCCCAGTGTGTTGCGCTTCAACGCCGACCACGCCGAGCACTGGTACGGAGAGCTGGCGGAGATCGTGGTCCCCGCCGCCAAGCTGGCCCACACCGCCACCGCCAGGTGTCAACAGCTGATCGAGTACTTCGTCAACCTGATCGATGACCTCAACCTGCCCCCCACCCTCAAGGATGCCAAGGTTCCGCAAGCCGATCTGCCCACCCTCGCCAAGGACGCCATGCTCCAGCAGCGCTTGCTGGTAAACAACCCCCGACCGGTGAGCGAAGCGGATGCCCTGGGGATTTATCGGGATGCGTATCAGTAGGATCGGCAGTTGCCAGTGGGTGCGGCAACCCCCTGTAAACTGACATCCGTGCACTCCCCCTTCAACCCATTCACCCCGCCCAGCCCCCAGGACAGCCCATGCCAGCAGACCTTCACCAACCCGATCCCAGCCAGCGGGCCAGCTACGGCTGGTTTATGCCCATCACCACCCGCTGGCTGGACAACGATATCTATGGCCATATCAACAATGTTCACTACTACTCCTACTTTGACACCGTGGCCAACAGCTACCTGATCCGGGAGTGCGGCCTGGATATCCACGGAGGCGACACTATCGGCTATATCGTCCACTCCCAGTGTTTCTATAAAAGCGGCATCTCCTTTCCCGAGGCCATCGAGGGCGGCTTTCGCGTCAACAAACTGGGCAACACCTCGGTGGAATACGGTATCGGCATCTTTCGCACCGGGGAGAGCACCGCCTGTGCCCACGGCACCTTCACCCATGTCTTTGTCAACCGGGCAAATGAACGCCCGGTCGCCATCCAAGACCCCATGCGCGGCCAACTGGCCAAAATGATCATCGGAGCCCAACCATGAGCCTGTCCCTGAAAAATCCCAAGCTGTTGCAAACCCGGGCCTATATCGACGGCCGCTGGGTGGATGCCGACAGCGGCGACACCTTTGAGGTGCGCAACCCTGCCTCCGGCGAAGTTCTCGCCCGGGTGGCCGACATGGGTGCCGCCGAGACCCGGCGCGCCATCGCCGCCGCCGAGGCCGCACTCCCCGCCTGGCGCAACAAGACCGCCAAGGAGCGGGCAAACATTCTGCGCACCTGGTTCAACCTGCTGATGGCCAACCAGGACGACCTGGCGGCCATCCTCACCGCCGAGCAGGGCAAGACCCTCGGCGAAGCGGCGGGGGAAATCGCCTACGGCGCCAACTATATCGAGTGGTTTGCCGAGGAGGCCAAGCGCATCTACGGGGACATCATCGCCCCCCCCAGCCAGGACAAGCGGATTCTGGTGCTCAAGCAGCCGGTGGGGGTGGTGGCCTCCATCACCCCCTGGAACTTTCCCAACGCCATGATCGCCCGCAAGGTGGCCCCCGCCCTGGCGGCGGGCTGTACCTTTGTCGCCAAGCCCGCCAAGGAAACCCCCCTCTCCGCCTTTGCCATGGCGGTCTTGGCGGAGGAGGCCGGGGTTCCCCCGGGGGTATTCAGCGTGCTGTGCGGCTCCTCGTCCAGCGCCATCGGCGGCGAGATGACCGGCAACCCCAGCGTCAGGAAACTCACCTTCACCGGCTCCACCGGGGTTGGCAAAACCCTGATCCAGCAGTGCGCCGGCACCGTCAAGAAAACCTCCATGGAATTGGGGGGCAACGCGCCCTTTATCGTCTTCGACGACGCCGATATCGACGCCGCGGTGGCCGGGGCCATGGCCTCCAAGTACCGCAACGCCGGCCAGACCTGTGTCTGCACCAACCGCATCCTGGTGCAGGACGGCATCTACGATACCTTTGCCGCCCGACTCGCCGCCGAGGTGAACAAGTTTCACCTGGGCAACGGCGCCGACGCCGGGGTGACCATGGGCCCCCTGGTGAACGAAAAGGCCGCCCGCGATGTGGACGCCATGGTGCAGGACGCCCTTGCCCAGGGTGCCGTGGCAATCTCCGGCGGCCGCCCCTCCAGCCTCGGCAGCTGCTTCTATGAGCCCACGGTGCTCACCGGAGTGACCGCGGACATGCGGGTGTTCAAGGAGGAGATTTTCGGCCCCGTCGCCCCGCTGTTTCGCTTTAGCAGCGAAGCGGAAGCCGTGCGCATGGCCAACGACACCGAGTTCGGCCTGGCCGCCTATTTCTACACCCGGGACATGGGCCGCATCTGGCGGGTGGGCGAGGCCCTGGAATACGGCATCGTCGGCATCAACGAGGGCCTGATCTCCAACGAGATGGCGCCCTTCGGCGGCGTCAAGGAATCCGGCAACGGCCGGGAGGGCTCCAAGTACGGCATCGAGGATTATGTGGAGATCAAGTACATGTGCCTGGGGGGAATTTGAACGTAACCGTCCGGTAAACCCATCTTCGAAATTGCGAACGGCGGTTACACCCGACCGGCTATGGGCACATCGACCACCCCGTTCTTCCGGAGACCGGGCTCCCACGCAATGCTCCCAAACCCGGGGGGCACCCCGTAGGAGCTCACTCTGTGAGCGAACGATGATGGTATCCAACCAGTTATGGGCACCAGGTGGATACCTTGATTATGCATTCCCGCACCACTTTGAAGATGGGTTTACCGGGCGGCTGCATTTGAACGCCGGGCATCGGGAATTATTGACCCGGCAAAAAAAGCCCCACAGAGTGGGGCAATAACTGCTTCAGGGAACTCCGGGAAAG